>JBKKAU010000663.1:0-3629 GCA_046714475.1 Thermoanaerobaculia bacterium | reverse complement strand
GGCGGTGGCGGTCGAGCACCGCAGCGCCGCGGCGCTGGCCGCCTGGGCCGGCGAGGCCTTCGCGCCCGGGGAGCTGGACGGCGTGCTCGCCTCGACCTCGATCGTTTTCGACCTGTCGGTGTTCGAGCTGTTCGTGACGCTCTCCCAGGGCGGCAAGGCGGTCCTCGCGCCGGACGCCCTGCACCTGCCGTCGCTGTCCGCGGCGGGCGAGGTGACGCTGGTCAACACCGTACCCTCGGTGCTGGCGGAGCTGTTGCGCATGGCGAGCCTCCCCGCCTCGGTGCGGGTGATCAACCTGGCCGGCGAGCCGCTGCCGGCCCACCTCGTCGAGGAGGCCTATGCCCAGCCGTCGGTCGAGCGGGTGCTCAACCTCTACGGCCCCTCGGAGGACACCACCTACTCGACCTGGACCCTGATGCCCAGGGGGGAGGGGCAGGCCCCCTCGATCGGCCGGCCGGTCGCGGGCACGCGCGTCTACCTGCTCGACCTCATGTCCGACTCGTCGATGCAGCCGGTGCCGGCCGGGGTCCCCGGCGAGCTCTGTCTCGCGGGCGCGGGTCTGGCGCGCGGCTACCTCGGCCGGCCGGAGCTGACCGCCGAGCGGTTCGTCCCCGACCCGTTCGGCATGCCGGGCGGCCGCCTCTACCGCACGGGCGACCTGGCGCGCTACCGGCCGGACGGCGAGATCGAGTTCCTCGGCCGGCGCGACCACCAAGTCAAGGTGCGTGGCTTCCGGATCGAGCTGGGCGAGGTCGAGGCGGCGTTGCGGCGCCACCCCGGCGTGCGCGACGCGGCGGTGGTCGTCCACCAGGGTCCCCGTCAGGATGGATCGGGCGACCGCCGGCTGGTCGCCTGCTGGGTGCCGCACGGGGAGGGGCGCGAGCCCGCGGCCGGCGAGCTCCGCTCCTTCCTGCGGAAGCGTCTCCCCGCGGCCATGCTGCCGTCGTCCTTCCTGGCGCTGCCGGCGCTGCCGCTCACCCCCAACGGCAAGGTGGACCGCCAGGCCCTGTCGCGGCTCGACCCGGCGCCGGGCCGGCCGCGCTCCGCCGAGGACGAGGGGCCTCTCAGTGCCACCGAGGAGCGTGTTGCAGGCATCTGGCGCGAGGTTCTGGGACTGCCCGAGGTCGGAGTCGAGGAGAGCTTTTTCGCCCTGGGAGGCCACTCGCTGCTGGCCACGCGGGTCACCTCGCGCCTGCGCGAGGCCTTCGGGGTGGAGATGCCGGTGCGGACGCTGTTCGAGGCGCCGACCGTGCGCGAGCTGGCGCGGGCGGTCGAACGCGAGACCGGTGCGGTCGAAGGGAAGACCGGAGTGGTCGAGCCGGCGCCTTCGGCCGTCAAGATGCCGTTCTATCTCCTGGATCGGCAACTGCGGCCGGTGCCGGTCGGCGTCCCCGGGGAGGTCTGGCTTGGCGGCGTCCACTCGGGTATCGAGGGAAGCGACCGCTTCGCGCCTGATCCGACCACTCCCGGAGCGTGGCTCTACCGCACTGACGAGACCGCCCTCCGCCGCGCCGACGGCACGCTGGAGATCCTGACTCGCCGTGCCGAGACGGCCGTCGCCCCAGTTCCCGCCGTGCCGGCGCCGGCTGGCCGGCGGATGCCGCTCTCCTTCGCCCAGGAGCGGCTCTGGTTCCTCGACCGGCTGGAGCCGGGCGGCTCCATCTACATCATGCCGTTCGCGCTCGCCGCCCGCGGCAGCCTGGAGCCGGCGCGGCTCGACGCCGTGCTCTCCGAGGTGGTGCGCCGCCATGAAGCCCTGCGCACCACCTTCGGCGAGCAGGAGGGCGGGCCCGTCCAGGTCATCGCGCCACCGTCGCCGGTCCGCCTGCCCCTGATCGACCTTTCGGCGCTCGCCGGTGCCCGCACCGAGGCGGAACGGCTGTCAGCGGAGGAGGTGCGGCGGCCGTTCGACCTGCGGCGCGGGCCGCTGTTGCGGGGCGCGCTGCTACGGTTGAGCTCTCGGGAAGAGAGGGACGAGCACGTCCTCCTCCTCGGCATGCACCACATCGTGACGGATGGCTGGTCGCTGGGGGTGCTGGTGGGGGAGGTCTCGGCGCTGTACCGGGCGTCGCTCGCGGGCGAGCCGTCGCCGCTGCCCGAGCTGCCGATCCAGTACGCCGACTTCGCGGTCTGGCAGCGCGAGTGGCTGGGCGAGAAGGGGATGGCGCGGCAGCTCGCCTTCTGGCGCGAGCGGCTGGCCGGTGCTCCCGCGGTCCTCGACCTGCCGGCCGACCGGCCGCGGCCCGTGGTCCAGAGCTTCCGCGGCGGCCATTACGGCTTCCTGCTCGGCCCCGGGCCGACCCAGGGCCTCCGCCGTCTCGGCGGGCGGTACGGCGCCACCCTCTTCATGACGCTGCTCGGCGGCGCCGCGGCGCTGCTCCAGCGCCTCACCGGCCAGGACGACCTGGTGGTCGGCACGCCGATCGCCAACCGCAACCGCTTGTCGACCGAGCGGCTGATCGGCTTCTTCGTCAACTCGCTGGCCCTGCGCCAGGACCTGGCGGACGACCCGGCGGTCGGCGTGCTGCTGGAGCGCGCCCGCGACGCCGCATTCGCCGCCTACGAGCACCAGGACCTGCCGTTCGAGCGGCTGGTCGAGGAGCTGCGCCCCGAGCGCCACCTGTCGCACCACCCGGTGTTCCAGGTGATGCTGGCCCTTCAAAACGCCCCCGGCGGCGCGGTCGACCTGCCGGGATTGACGCTGGAGCCGTTCGGCTTCGAGGCGCCGACCGCCAAGTTCGATCTCGAGCTCACCTTCCACGAGGTGGACGAGCCCGAGGGCGGAGCCCTGCTCGGCGCTCTTCGCTATTCCGCCGACCTGTACGACGCCCCCACGGCCCAGCGTCTCGCCGGGCAGCTTGTGACGCTCCTGGAGGGGCTCGCCGCGGCGGAGCCGGAGCGGCGGATCTCCGGGTTGCCGCTGCTCACCGAGCCCGAGCGGCATCAGCTCGCCCTGGAGTGGAACGACTCCCCCCGGCGGGAGGCGCCGGCCGGCACCCTGCACGGGCTGGTCGAGGCGCAGGCGGAGCTGCGGCCCGACGCGGTCGCTTTGGTAGACGACGGCGAGGCGTTGACTTACGGTGAGCTGATCCGGCGCTCCGGACGACTCGCCGCCGCTCTGAGTGGTCTGGGGGTAAAGCCCGAGGAGCGTATCGGGCTCCGTCTCCCCAGCACCTTCGAGCGGGTGATCGCCCTGCTCGCGGTGCTGCGGGCCGGTGGCGCCTATGTGCCGCTCGACCCCACCTACCCGGCCGAGCGTCTGGCGTTCCTGGTTCGGGACTCGGGGGCAAAGATTGTGCTCGACGAGCTTCCGCCGCTCCCGGAGGCGCGCCTCACACCACCCGCGGTCCTGCCGGACCAGGCAGCCTACGTCACCTACACCTCGGGCTCGACCGGCGTGCCCAACGGGGTGGTGACCACGCACCGCGGCGCCGTGAGCTTCGTCGTCCAGGCGTCCCGCCTGAAGGGACTGGAACCTGGTGTGCGCCTGCCGCAGATCGCCTCGTTCGGCTTCGACGCCTCGGTCCTCGAGACCTTCCTGGCGCTGGCGAACGGCGGCGTCCTGGTGCGGGTTCCGGAGGAGGAGCGGCTGGTGCCCGACGAGCTGGCGGACCGTCTGGTCCGCCACG
>JBKKAU010000662.1:0-8121 GCA_046714475.1 Thermoanaerobaculia bacterium | reverse complement strand
CCCGTGTGGTCTACACCTTGGAAAAGTTGGTTGCCAAGGCGACGTTGACGAAAGCCCAGGCGGAGGAGATCACAGACGCCATTTCGCGCAAGCTCAACATCCTCGTCTCCGGCGGCACCAGCTCCGGCAAAACGACGATCGTCAATGCCCTCCTACTGGAGAAAGCCCGCCAGTTCGGGCCTTCTCACCGCTTCGTTCTCATTGAAGATACTCCGGAGCTCCAGATCGACGCCCCCAACTGTGTGTCTCTCCAGAGTACGAAAACCTGCTCGTTCCGCGATCTCCTCCGGATCACGCTTCGGCTCCGTCCAGAGACCATCGTCCACGGCGAGGTTCGAGGCGCCGAGGCCCTCGATCTCCTCAAAGCCTGGAACACCGGCCATCCCGGCGGCTTCTCCACCGTCCACGCCAACAGCGCTCCGGAGGCGCTCTCCCGAATCGACCAGCTGCTCCAGGAGGCGAACGTTCCCAGCAATCGCCTCCTGGTCGAAAGCACGATCCATCTCGTCGTCCATACGGCCCTGGAGGGCCAGGTCCGCCGGATCAACCAGATCCTTTGGGTCCAGCCCGAGGGATCACGCATCCCCACAAGGAGTTAACGCATGTCTCGCCCATTCGCGCTCCGTTTCGTCCTCCTGCTGCTGGTCTTGACCTTCGGCGCAGCCATTCCCGCCTCAGCGTCTGAGGGCGGCGCCTCGATGCCATGGGACGACGGCCTCAGAGCCCTCAAGGAGAACATCACCGGTCCGCTCGCTACCACCGTGGTCATCATCGCGATGGCCGGCGCAGGCATCATGTGGGCTTTCAGCGAGCATCAGACCGGTTTCAAGCAGCTCTCCAAGGTCATCCTCGGCGGCTCCATCGCCGTCTTCGCTGTGCAGGCCGTAACCAGCCTGGGAGTTCTCGGTGCAACCATCTAGACCCGAGGGGTTCGCCACGGCGATTCACCCGGCCCTTGTCCGGCCGTTGCTACTCGCGGGCGCCGAGCGCGTCCCCGTGGTGCTCGAAGCCGTCCTCACTCTGATCCTCGTCTTGAAGATCGGCTTCCGGCCCTTAGCCGCCGTGGTCTTTTGCTTCGCCCTCTTCATCCTGCACCCGCTTCTCGTGGCGGCGGCCAAGAGCGACCCCCAGGCGGTGACGATCTTCCTCCGGTCGTTCTCGCTCCAGGGCTTCTATCCCGCTCTTGCCTCGTTCGATGCCCTGACCCTGGTACAGCTGCCTTTTGATGCTGGCCGCGCCGAGTAACGCGAACGCCATTCGCCATGTCCTTTTTTGATCGCTTCAATGGAGGCCGCATGCGCGGCCTCGCCGACCTCCTCCCCTGGGGCGCCCTGGTCGCCCCGGGGGTCGTCGCCAACAAGTCCGGCGCTCTCTCGGCCGGCTGGCAGTATCGCGGCCCTGACCTCGAGTCCGCTTCGGACCACGAGGTCGCGGCGCTCTCTCAACAGATCACCCTCGCCCTCCAGCCGTTCGGCCAAGAGTGGATGTTCCACTTCGATGCCACTCGCGATCCCTCTCCCTCCTATCCGTCGGGCTCGCCGTTTCCTGATCCCCTGACCGGTCTGATCGACGAGGAGCGCCGCTCTCAGTACCTCAACGCAGAGACCAACTTCGATACGGTCTTCACGTTCGTCCTGACCTACCTTCCGCCCTCAGACTCAACCGCCCGTTGGTCCTCCTGGCTGACCGAGAGCTCGGCTCCCGCGACACGAGATACGCAATGGAGAGACGCGCTCGACACCTTCAGGAGTCGCCTCGCCGACCTCGAACGGCTCCTCGCCGGCTATCTCGATCTCAAGCGGCTCGACTCGGCGGGGCTCCTGACCCACTTCCACCGATGCTTGACCGGGCTGACCGAGCCCGTCGCGATTCCGGCGACACCGGCTTACCTGGATACCCTCCTCGCCAGTCAAGACCTTGTAGGCGGGTTTGAGCCCAGGATCGGCACCCACCACATGGCGGTGCTCGGTCTGACCGGCCTGCCGCTCGCAACCACGCCGGCCCTTCTGGATGGCCTCTCGGCTCTTCCCTTTCCCCTTCGCATCTCCCACCGCTTTTTGCCGCTGGACGCTCGCACGGCTGAAAAACACATCGCCAGCTACCGCCTCAAGTGGTTTCAGAAGCGGCGCTCCCTCATGGCGATGGTCCACGACGCGTTCTCCTCGGGCGCCCGCGACGAGGAGTCGCTCGACGTCGCCGGCGACGTGCGGCGTCCGGGGGTCAATCGGGACGCCGTCGAGATGGTTCTCGACGCCGATGCCGCGATCTCCGAGGTCGCTTCGGGCCGCGTCGCCTACGGCTACTACACGCCGACCGTCATCTTGATGGCCGACACCCGCTCCGCGCTCGAGACCCGGACCCGGGAAACGCTGCGTTTTCTCCGGAACAGCGGCTTTTCGGCTCGCCTCGAGACGGTGAACGCCGTTCGCGCATTTCTCGGCTCCCTCCCCGGCCAGGGCCTCTATAACGTCCGGCGCCCCTTGGTTCAGACTCGGAATCTCACCGATCTGATGCCCACGACGAGCATCTTCCAAGGCCTTCGGCAGAATCCGAACCCGCTCTTCCCGTCCGAGAGTCCCCCTCTGGCGCTTTGCCGCACCGCAGGAGCGACTCCGTTTCGGCTGAATCTCCACGTCGAGGACGTGGGCCACACCTTCGTTGCCGGCCCGACAGGCGCCGGCAAAAGCGCGCTCGTGGCGCTCCTCCAGGCGCAGTTCTTCCGCTACCCCGGAGCCACCGTCTTCACCTTCGACAAGGGTTATTCATCCCTCCCCCTTGCCTATGCGGCCGGCGGACGGCACTACGACATCTCGGCGCCGGGCGTCAGCTCCACCCCGACTTTCTATCCCCTGCAGTTCCTCAACGAGAGCCACGAGCGGAATTGGGCCGCCGACTGGTTGGAGCAGCTGCTGACGCTCCAGGGCGTAGCCTTCGACCCCTCGCTGCGCCGCGAGCTGTTCCACGCCTTGGGCCTGCTCGCCAGCTCTCCGAGCCGCACCCTCACCGACCTCTCCGTTCTCCTCCCTGGCCAACTGCGCGAGGCTCTCGCCCCCTACACGCTCCGCGGGGCCTACGGGAAGCTCTTCGACTCGACGGAAGACTCCTTGTTGGCCGCCGATTCTCCTTACCACGTCTTCGAGATGAGCCATGTGATGGAGCAGGACAAGCGAGCGGTCATCCCGCTCCTCCTCTACCTCTTCCACCGCATCCAACAGCGGCTGACCGGGAGCTCGACCCTCATCGTGCTCGAAGAAGCGTGGGTTTTCCTCGACCACCCGCTCTTCGCGGAGCGCATCCGGCACTGGCTCCGCGAGCTCCGCAAGCTCAATGCTTCCGTCGTGTTCGTCACGCAAGGGGTGGTCGACGTGCTGGAATCGGCGCTCCCGTCCGTCATTCTCGACAGCGTCCGGACCAAGATCCTGCTGCCGAATCGCGAGGCGACGGTCCCCGCGGTCGCCAAGCAATACGCTGCCCTGGGTCTCACCCAACGCCAGACCGAGATCCTCGCCGCGGCGACCCCGAAGCGTGACTACTACGTCATCTCTCCCCTGGGACGACGTCTGGTCGACCTCGATCTTGGGCCCGTAGCGCTTGCATTCCTTGGATCCAGCTCGCAGGAGCAGCTCCGCCAAATCCGCCTGCTCGCAGCCCGCCACGGTCGCCTCTGGCCGAGCGCCTGGCTGCGATATCTCAATCTGGATGCGCCGCGGCGCGCTTCGACCAGCTCGCCGCCCGGTTTCCCCAACCCGAGAAGGTTCCCCTATGACACTGCGCCGTCGGCCCTTCATCGCGGCCGCTCTCTCCATCGTCCTGCTGGCCGGCGTGCCGGTTCAGGCTACGGCTCCACCGCCTCAGATCCCACCGCCCGAGCCCTCCATGAACAAGACCATGGCGGTCTACGACTACATCAACTGGCTCCAGAACCTTCTCGATTACTACCAGGAGTACCAAGAGCTGGTCACCCAGTACAAGGAGCTCGAGGCCGCCTACCGCCAGTTCGAATCCTTCGCCAACGGCGGCGACTGGAATTCCTTGAATGGACTCCTCGGCGCTCTCGACGGCCTGTTCAACATGTCCGACAACCTGGGCTATCTGGTGGTCGGGGTCGACGAGCTTTTCGAGGAGACCTTCCCGGGCTGGGAAGTCCCGACCGATTGGGTCTTGGAGCAGCATGAGAGAGTCGGTAGGACACGGGAAACCCTCCGCCTCATCAACGAGGCGCTCAACCGGCTTACCTATGCCAACACGCATTCCCAGAACCAGATCGCCGAGCTTCAGGCGCTCGCGAAAGGCGCTGACACCCCGCTGGAGGAGCTTGAAGTTGCCAACATGATCTCAACGTTCCACGTCAACGAGCTCCAGCGCTATTCGCAAGCCAACATGCTCACCGCCAACGCCATCGCTGTCTCCGAGAGCTACAAACTCCAGACCGAGGCCTCGACCCGCGCCGCTCTCAGCGACTGGCTGGCGCGAGACATTGCACCCGAACCGGGCTCTGATCCGAGCGAGGGTTTTACGGGAATCGCTCCGGGCCATCAAGGCTGGTCCTTTCTATGAACGACTTGGGGATCTTGAACGATGTCCTCTTTGCCTTCGAGGAGGCGACCCTCTCCTGGGTCGCGACGTTCCATGGAATCGCGCTCAGTCTGTTCTGGTCGCTCGGCACGATCGAGCTGGCCTGGAGCGGTGTCCGGCTCGTTCTCAAGCCCAACGCCTCTCTGCTGGATGCCGTGGAGCTTCTGGTCCGCAAAGCGGTCTATTTCGGGTTTGTCTACCTGCTGGTCGTCAACGCCTCGCCGTTGGTGACGACCATCCTCAGCAGCTTCCAGCACGCCGGCGGTCTTGCCTCCGGTGTTGACCGCCTCCACCCCTCGGCCTTCCTGTCCACGGGAGTTGCCATCGCCGCTCATCACATCGAGTCCACCGCCACCCTCGGCGTGCTCAACGACCCCCTCGGCATCTTCATGGCGCTCGGGGCCGCCTGCATGACTCTCGTTGCCTTCGCCATCATGGCCGGGATCATCGTCATGACGCTTTGCGAGGCTTACATCGCTACGGGCGGCCTCTCCTTCCTCCTCGCCTTCGGCGCATCGCGCTGGACCGCCGGCATTGCGGACGGTGCGCTCTCCTATGTCGTTCGGGTCGGAGTCAAGCTCATGGTGCTGTATCTCCTCGCCGGGGTGATCAACGAGTTGACGCAGCGCTGGGCTCGCACGATCAGCACGTCCGTCTTTACCGGTCCCGTCACCTACCTCGGTTTTGTGGCGACCTGCTGCGTTCTGGCTCTTGTCTTATGGAACGTTCCCCGGCTGGTCTCGAACCTGGTCCGGCCGACCCTTACGTTCGGCCTTTCGCCTTCTGTGGCGGATAACTAAGAGCTGCCATGACCGAGCCCACCCCTCCGCCGTTCGTCCAGGCGCAACGCGTCTGGGATGACCGCTATGAGCAGCTCGCCCGACAGCGCAATATCGCCATGACGGCCATGCTGGTCTCCCTCATCCTCAACGCCCTCCTGTCCGGAGGCCTCTTCTATCTCGCGACGCATACCCCCATGAAGATTCACGTCGTCGAGGTCGACCAACACGGCCACGCCGTCGCGTTTGGTCCGGCCGAGGAGCTGGTCAAGCCGGAGGCGCGCTCCTTCCGATACCACCTGCGCGAGGTCGTTACGGCTCTCCGGACGATCTATGGCAACCACGAGGCTCAACGCCACGCCTTGAGCCTCGCGCAAGCCTACTTTCCTCGGAACTCCCCGGCGACCAACTGGTTGCGCGAGCACTTCCGGGTGAACAACCCCTACGCCCCGAATCCCGATCGTGCGACCGTATCGGTCCACGTGACCTCTGTTCTCGAGCTCGGTCCGGAGACGTGGCAGATTCAATGGACCGAGACTCCCCGGAACCTGGCCGGTGCGGCCGGCAAGCCGCAGGCTTGGCAGGCTGTCTTGAAAACCCGGGTGGTGCCGCCCGCAGACTCCGCCGCTCTTCTCCTCAACCCTTTGGGCATCCAGATCGTCCAGATCGACTGGACCCGACTCTCCTGACACGGAAAAGGAATCCCGCTCATGCACAGGTTTGTCCCATCAGTCCTCTTGCTCCTCCTGCCGGTCGTCCCCGCCTTCGCGCAGCCGCCGTCTGGCAAAGGCCTGGGGGTCGACTCCATCTTCGAGGAAGCTCTACCCTTAGACGCTCCGGCCGCGCCCGGGCCTCAGCTCTCCCCCGGCGACCTCGGCCTTTCGGAGCAGGCCACTCTCCAGCAGTACCTCGCAACCGGCAACGCCCCTGTACTCCACCGCAACCAGGAGCGGGTCATCCCCTACGGCGTCGAGCCCGCCTCTCTGACCTGTCCGCTCCTCGGCGTCTGTGTCGTCGACCTCGAGCCCGGTGAGATCGTCCAGGACATTGCGCTCGCCGATCCTCGTTGGCATATCGGCCCCACTCGCTCCGGCCCCGCCGAGGCGCCCACCGAACACCTCATCGTCAAACCGACCGCTCCCGGTCTCTCAACCAACGCTTTCGTCACCACGAACCGTCGAACCTACGACCTCAATCTGCGCTCACCCTCCACCGCGGAGGCGGCCGATCCTGATCTGAGGATCGATCGCCGCATCTCCTTTTACTATCCCCAGGACCTGGTCCGGAGGGTCCGCACGGCCGAGGCCGCCGACGCCGCGGCCGCCCGGCGCCGAGCGGACGCCCAGGTGGCGCCCCTCGGCACCACGGATCTCTCCGCGCTCCACTTCGCCTACGAGATCAAGCGCTGGGACGGCAACCCGGTCCAGGTGTTCGATGACGGTCGGCAGACCTTCATCGAGTTGAAGCGCCGCCACGGCCTGAACGATGCTCCGGCGCTTTTGGCCGTCACCAAGGACGGGACACCCGCCATCCTCAATTACCGCCTCAGCAAAGATGGCCGGTTCTACGTCGTCGACTCCCTGCTCTACGAAGCTAGACTTCTCTACCGGGTGGGCAAGAAGACCCACATCGCAACCATCAAGCGGCTCGAGGACCGATAGGCCATGACGACCGATTCGACTCCTGCGCCCTCGCCCACGCCCGTCGACCCCAACACCCCGCTGCCGCCGGTCTCCCGGGTCAGTCGGCGAGTCTGGGTCGTTGTCGGCGTCCTCGCCGCATTGCTCCTCTGGGTTGCCGGATTCTCCTCGGATCGCTCGCGGCCGGGGCCTCAGCAAGACCAGCCCCCGCGCGAAACGCAATCGCTCGACTCCGACCCTGCCGCGGCTCTGGAGCGCCGCCTGCGGGAGCAGGTCGAAGCGGACCGCGCTGCGGTCGACAGGCGCCGCCGTCAAGAGCTGCTTGCGGCTCAGATCGCGCAGCGCCGGGCAGCCGCGCCGGCGCTCGAGATCCCCCCCGGCGCCGCCGGCGATGCCCGCTCGCGGGAGGAGGCCGCTTTCCAGCCTTCATACGGACCTCCTCCGGCCTCACCCCAGCCACCAGCTCCGGCCCACCCGCCGCGGCCCGCCGAGTCTCCGGCCCTACGCGCGTACCGGGAAGCCGTCGAGGCCAGCCCCTTCGAAACCTCCCGGGCTCCCCGCGGCGCCACCCGGGGCGCGCCCTCGGCCGCCCCTTCTGGAATGCCGGCCTTACCCGATATCGCGAACGTCCTTGCGGCGCTCCAGCCGCCCTCGGCATCCTCGCCGGCGCCTTCCCTGCCGCCCCCGGCCCTTCCTCCAGCGGCAGGCGAATCCCGTTCGCCTCCGACCCCGCAGTCCGTTCACCTCGCCCCACTCCCCGCGCCGTCGCCCTTCACCCTTCCTGCCGGCTCTGTCATCCCGGCCACGCTGGTCAACGCGGTGGTGACCGACCTCCCCGGCGGGGTCGCCACCGCCCTCGTGCGGCAGGACGTCTACGACGGCCAGGGCCGCCATATCCTCATCCCCATGGGGTCTCGGCTCCTTGGGACCTACACGGCGCGGGCCTCCTACGGCGATACCCGCGTGCTCCTCTCCTGGACGCGGCTGACACTGCCCAACGGCACCAGCTTCAACCTCGAGGGGATCCCCGCGTCCGACCATCTCGGCGCCGCCGGCGTCTTCGACCGCGTCGATCGCCACCTGGTCCGGCTCTACGGCAACGCCTTGCTGCTGTCGGTGGTGTCGGC
>JBKKAU010000661.1:0-9221 GCA_046714475.1 Thermoanaerobaculia bacterium | reverse complement strand
CTCCAGGACATCCCCCGCGGCGGCGGAGAGCTCCTGGACCAGGACGAGGCGATCCCCTTCTTGACGATAGACCCGGGCCCCCTCGCGATCGGTATCGAACATCCAGTACTCGCGGGCTCCGGCGCGCTCGTAGAGCCGGAGCTTGCGGGTCTCGTCGGTCTTGCGCGTGCTCTCGGACAGGATCTCGACGACCAGGTCCGGCGCCCCCTTGGCGTTCTTGGCTGTCAGAATCCCGAGGCGTTCCTTCGAGACGAACAGCAGGTCCGGCTGGACGACGTCCTCGTTCGAGAGGAGGACTTCAAAGGGGGCGTGAAAAGCTCGGCCGAGGGGGTTCCGGCGCAGGAGCTCGGCGAAAAAAAAGCTCAAGTTGAAGGATGCCGTCTGGTGCTTCTGGGAAGGAGCCGGCGTCACGAAGTGTTCCCCGTCGATCAGCTCGTGGCGCTTGCCGTCCTCTGGGAAGAGGAGGTAGTCCCGGTAGGTGAGCCTGTGGGAAACCGATTCGTGGATCGCCATGACGGACTCCTCTCGCGCCTCGACCAGCATGGTAGCACGGGCATTCTTCTCCTCTCCGGGGCGGGAGAGGTTATCACTTCCGGAAACGGATGTCGTGAGGGAGTGTCAACCGGGTGCACCTGAACCCTTTCTTCTTCTGGCCCGGCCTACTGTGCCGCTGCCGCGACGACAGGTGGCCGGAACGTCACAGCGGCGGTGGCGGGAGGTGCCCCACCTCCGCGAAGAGCCGGGTGGCCGTTCCGCCGATCATGCCCGCGCCGATGTTCCAATCCGCATAGGTCACCTCCTGGAGAGGAGGGTATCGAATCGAATCGCCCCGGACGGCGGCATCCGTAACCCTCCGGCGGCCCACCGTAAGGTTACGATGGTCCATCGTAACCAGAGATGAGCCATCTCTGCGTACGACGGTCCGCCGTAGCCAGAGATAGACCGTCGTAACTGGAGATGAGCCATCTCTGCGTTCGGTGGACCATCGTAGCCAGAGATGGAGCGTCGTAACTGGAGATGAGCCGTCGTACGCAGAGATAGACCGTCGTAACCAGAGATGGGCCATCTCTGCGTACGGTGGACCATCGTAGCCAGAGATGGAGCGTCGTAGCTGGAGATGAGCCGTCGTACACAGAGATAGACCGTTGTAACCAGAGATGGCCCATCTCTGCGTACGGTGGACCATCGTAGCCAGAGATGGAGCGTCGTAGCTGGAGATGAGCCGTCGTACGCAGAGATGGACCGTCGTACGCAGAGATAGACCACCGTAACGATACGGTGGACCGTCGTAACTGGAGATGGAATGCCCCCGAGGAATCGGAAGGCCCTGAAGTCACCGCATGGAACAGCCCCGGTAGGGGCAACACTCACTCCGCTCCAGCCGTGGCGGGTGCAGCCCAGCGGTGTCTGACTGTACTTCTCGCTCGCAGCGATTCAACCCACCAGCCGAAATCCCGCCATAGCGAAGTGGTGGTCAAAGGTAAAGGCAGTTCCGATCTTCTCTTGAGACATGAGAACAAAGCTGGTGGCGTCCACGGCCGAGAGCTTGTGCAGGTCCCGGCGCAGGAAGTAGGACCAGGACTTCTGGAGATCGGCGGGAGCCACGGTAAGGATGCGGAGGCCGGCAACGTCATCCAGGGAGTCCTTCCAGGCCAGCGCGACATCAGGAACGGTGTTGCGTTCGATAAACGTAAAGGTCTCAAGGATCACGGGAACAGAGGTATGAAGCCGAGCGCCTGTCCCCAGCAGGACGTCCCAGAGCTCCCGCGCATGGACGTGGTGAAGATCGCGGGAAAGGGCCAGAGCGATCCAGGCTCCTGTGTCGACAAAGACCGGTTCGCCGTCTCGCATCAAGGCTCGTCGTAGATGGTGTCGTGCTCCATGGATGTGCGGCGAGGCTCACCATCCCACAAGGCTACCGGTCCACGGCTCTTGGGTCGTAGCCAAACCTGCCGGACAGCCTCGCGTACCAGCTCGGCAACGCTCTTGCCCGATCGCTTTGCCACTTCGTGGAGGGCTTCCAGCTCTTCGTCGCGCAGGTATACCTGGGTCTTCGTCATGGGTGTCATTCTGTGCCTGATGTTGACACCTGTCAAGCTGAGCCTTGGGGCAGTGCATGGGCCTGCAGTTCTTCCAAAAGCTGCCAGCCGTCGATCACCTCGCCGCGCTCGGCTTGGCTGATCGCCTCAAGGAGACGCGCCTGCTCTTCCGGCGGCAGATGGAATCCCTCCTCGGCCTCAGGTACCAGGAGGATGACGGTGGCACCCTCCTGGAGAACGCCCTCGGGGATATCCAACCTGCCGTCAACAACCTTGGCTGTAAGTATCTTCATGGGACCATTGTATGCTGGGAAGCCGAGAAGCCGGACCTCTATCTAGGCGAGTTGATCATGGGCAAAGACGACATCCTGGTCATAGAGGTCCCTCCGAGGCGGAGGGACCTTCCGCGCTTGCCGCCTGACATGAAGCGGCGCCGACCCCGCGCCTATCTGGAATGGAAGACGCTTCGCCGCTGGGGCAAGCTCCCTTATTAGGAGGGGTTCTTCCCTGGTTATCTCCTGCGGGAGGCACGGGAGCGAGCGGGGCTCACCCGGAAACAGATGGCCGAGCGGCTCGGCTGTAGTCCACAGACGGTCGCCCGAGCCGAGCGGCCGGTCAGCAATCCCAGGGCCAGATTTCTTGAGGCCTGGGCGCATGCTTTGGGGATGGAGCTCAGGGTAACAATGGAGATGCCAGACAAGGCGGCTAGTGTCTAGTTCTGCTGTGACGCAGTGTTAGCATAAAAGAGCTTGCAGGCCATGGATCACTGCGCCGCGTTCGGCTTAGAGTCCCTAGCATGATTGCTAGAAGTTCTAAGCATCGTCTCTATCTGCGCTACCCCATGCAACCTCTCCAAACCAATCGCCTGCTTTTTCGACAAAATCATGGTCGGTGATTTTTACTGCGAGCTCATATAGCTGTCTTTTTGTGCCGCCGCAAAGAGCTATAATCATTGAGTGTCTTCCAATTAGGATTTCGAATGGCCAAGGATGCTTGGCACGTCTCGTAATTAGTCTGTCCTGTACTCCAGCCTCTAAAAACGCCTTGGCTCTTTCATCATTGATGGCCTCGTCTGAAAAAGATTTTGGCGGCAGTATTACATGATACTCCATGTCGCCGCGGTTGCGCTTGGCTTGCTGTACTCTCTCCGCAATCGCAGCAAAATAATCAGCGGATAGTCCATCTATGGCATGGTACTGTCCAGTAGCCTTTATATGGTCGCTATCAGAGCATTCTTTGACTAGTCTTATTGCGGCAGCCTCTATTGCGTTTGTTCCAACTAATGGCTTCGCTTTGTTTATTCTACCGATTGCGTCTATGAGTACTCCTCCTTTTTTTTCTGCACCTTTCAGGTCCGCTCTAAGCCGCACAATCTTCTGCGAAACCGTTAGGGTTTCGTCGAGAATGTGCTTTCTCTCCTTGGCTGCGTTCTCGATGCTGGCTTCTATTTTTTCTTCTATTTTGCGCAGATTAAAAAGACGTTCGATTCCCAGGCCTACGCAGAGGAGTGAGATCAGGAGGATTATGGCCTCTTCTGGGTCTCCTAAAAAATCCGTAAATGTCTGGAGGCCGAAACGATGGAGTATGTCGTAAATGATCCCTAGGACACCGGCAAGAAAGAGTATTATCGCGCTCGCAGATTCCAACAGCCATAGCAACCTTTTTCTCATGGCGGACCTTTCTGGTATTGCGGCAAAACTACGCAAAGCATCCGGGCGAGGTGAGCCCGTGGCCGATCGCACTTAAGCGTATCTAAAACATCTGTGTAGGGCGGGGACTTGCCTGCGCCCTACACCACAGAAAGCGGTGCTTGTTAGAGGCTCTGAGGGTTCTTTGTAGAATACGCCAAGCTATTGTAAGAGTCAAGCATCAGGTCGTTACAGATACTGATGCAGGGTTTTGAAGGCTCCTGGGGGGCCTAATCCAGAGGCCGTCGAACAGGTCGGTGCTAACGAGATTAGCTTTGGTGAGATTAGCCTGCAGAAGCGTTTGTCGCCTATTGTGGCTATGGGCCGTATCAGCCTCACCCCACCCGCACCCGAGCATCCAAAGCCTTAGCCACCCCCCGGTCCTCCCCCGCCAAAAACGGGTTCACATCCAGCTCCCGTACCCGCGGATGCCGCTGAGCAAGCTGCGCCAGCCGCAGCAGCACCTCGCAGAGTAGCTCCAGATCCGCCCCCGCCTCCCCTCGCACGCCTTGGAGCAGAGGGAAGCCGCGGATCCCGCGGATCATCTCCATCGCTTCGTAGGGGGCGAGCGGGGTCACTCCGAAGCGGACGTCCTGGAGGACTTCGACGTACTTGCCGCCCAGGCCGAACATCAGGATGGGGCCGAAGCGGGGGTCGGTGGCGATGCCGAAGATGACTTCGTGGCCGCCGCGGACCATCTCCTGGAGGAGGTAGCCTTCGATGCGGTGGCCGGCGTTCTCGACCGAGACCTCCATGGTGGCGAGCGCTTCGGTCAGCGCGGCGTCGTCGCGGAGGTCGATCTTTACCGCTCCGACATCGCTCTTGTGGACGAGGTCCGGCGCGATCGCCTTCACCACGACGGGGTAGCCGATCTCGCGGGCGGCTTCCAGGGCTTCGTCGCGGGTGGTCACCTGGCGCCAGCGGGCGAGTGGGATGCCGTAGAGGTCGAGGACGCGGAAGGTGTCCTCGGGGGTGAGGTAGCCCTCGGGGGTGCGGTCGAGGATCTCGGCCACGGCGCGGTCGTCGGTGTCGAACTCCGGGACGGGCGTGTCGACGGGCCGGTTCCTCCAGGCGGCGTAGCGGGCGAGCAGGAACATCGCGCGGGCGGCGGACTCCGGGAAGCGGTAGACGGGGGGCAGGTCGCGCGCGTCCTTGACCGCTTCGTAGAAGTCGTCGGTCGCCATCATCACGGCGAGGACCGGCTTGACGCGGTCGCGCGCCACCTGGCCGATCGATTCCATGATGTCGATGGGGTTCGAGAGGAGCGGCGTGACGTTGATCACCATCGCGATATCCACTTCGGTGTCGTCGAGCACCGCAGCGAGGGTGCGGGCGTAGGACTCGGCGGTGGCGGAGGCGATCATGTCGACCGGGTTGGCGACGCTCGCCTCGGCCGGCAGGAAGGCGCGCAGCCCGGCGCGGGTCACCTCGGAGAGCTCGGCCATGCGCAGCCCCAGGTTGACGCAGGCGTCGGTCGCCATGATCGCCGGGCCGCCGGCGTTGGTGACGATGCCGACGCGGTTTCCCGCCGGAAGCGGGCAGCGGTCGAGGGCGCGGGCGACGTCGAACAGCTCTTCGATGGTGTTGGCGCGCAGCACGCCGCATTGATCGAGGAAGGCCGAGACGGTGACGTCGGTGCCGGCGATGGCGCCGGTGTGGCTGGTCGCGGCGCGGGCGCCTTCGGCCGTGCGGCCCGACTTGACCACCAGGACCGGCTTTTTGCGCGTCACCCGCTTGGCGATCTCGGTGAAGCGCCGCGGGTTGCCGAACGACTCCAGGTACATGGCGATCACCCGCGTCTCCGGGTCGTCCTCCCAATGCTCCAGCAGGTCGTTGCCCGAGACGTCGGCCTTGTTGCCCATGGAGACGAACTGCGTGAGGCCGATCCCCAGGTCCTGCGCGACGTTGAGGATCGCTACGCCCAACGCGCCCGACTGGCTGACGAAGCCGATCGAGCCGGGCCGCGCCGGCGTCGGCGCGAAGGTGGCGTTCAGGTGGAGCTCTTCGGCGGTGTTGATCACCCCCATGCAGTTGGGGCCGATCATGCGGACGCCGGCCGCGCGTACGGTCTCACGCAGCTTTCGCTCGCGCTCCGCCCCCTCCGGGCCGGTCTCGGAGAAGCCGGCGGTGATGACGACCAGGCCGCGCACGCCTTTGGCCACGCACTCCTCGACCACTCCCTGGACGCGCTGCCAGGGCACCATGATCACGGCGAGGTCCACCGGATCGGGGATGGCCGCGACCGACGGGTAGCACTTGAGCGAGTGGATGGCCTGGGCTCCGGGGTTGACGGGGAAGACGGCGCCGTTGAACTCGTTGACCAGCAGGTTGTGGAGCAGGGCGAAGCCGATCGAGTCGCGCCGGCGCGAGGCGCCGATCACCGCGATCGAGCGCGGCGAGAAGATCGCGTCGAGGGCGCGCGGGGTCGTCTGAGTCATGCAGTCTCCTTGCGAGGGGTGGCGACAGGGGGAGCGAGGATCGAGAGGGTCTCGGCGGCGAGGCGGACCCGCACGGGCAGCCGCTCCCGGCAGAGGTCGCCGTCCACCTGCGCCACTGCGCCCTCCGGGGCGGCGAAGACGACCTCCTCGACCTGGCGGATCTCGACGTCTTTGCGATGGACGTGGGCGGCGCGCAGCAGGTCGGCGGCGAACCAGAGGGTCGGGAGGCGGCCGGTGCCGTGGAAGAGCACGAGGTCGAGCCGGCGGTCGTCGAGCCGGGCGCCGGGCGCCAGCCGGAAGGCGCCGCCGTAGTAGGGGATGTTCGACACCGCGGCGAAGCTGGCTTCGAGCCGCTCGCCGTCGGCGACGATTTCGAGCGCCGGGTAGCCGTACCGCCACCACTCCCGGAGCCCCTGGCCGACGATGGCGGCCTTGCCGAAGAGCCACTTGAACCGCGTGTCGAGCGCCGCGAGGACGCTGGCGTCGAGCCCGGCCGAGACCATCATCAGGAAAGGGCTGTCGCCGGCGAGGCCGACGTCGATCGGCCGCGGCCGGGAGTGGACGAGGACGGCCGCCGCGTGGACCGGGTCGGGCGGCAGGCCGATCGCCCGGGCCAGCCGGTTGACCGTGCCGCCGGGGAGGACGCCCAGGATGACGCCGCTGCCGAGCAGGCCCTCGGCCACTTCGCGGACCGTGCCGTCGCCGCCGAAGGCGAAGACCGTGCCGGCGCGGCCGGAGGTCGCGAGGTCGCGGGCGAGGCCGGTGGCGTCGCCGGGGTGGCGGGTCGGCACCGGTTCGGGGTCGTAGCCGCCGGAGCGGAGGGTGGAGAGGATGTCGTCGAGCACGCGGGCGTGCCGCTGCCGCCCCGACCGGGGGTTGTAGATCAGGGCGGCGGTGCGGGAGCCCTCACCCCCGACCCCTCTCCCGCCACCCCGCCCGCCCTCCCCGGGAGAGGGGCGCCCCCACCCAGTCCCGCCTACCATCCTCTTTTACTTCTACGTTCCCCCCTCTCCCCGGGAGGGGGCGAGGGGGGGCGGGAGAGGGGGGCCAGGGGGGTGAGGGCTCGCATCTAGAACAACGAACCGGTGGTGCCGCGCCGGGGTGGGTGGCCGAGGTGCTGGTAGGCGCGGTGGGTCGCGACGCGGCCGCGCGGGGTGCGCTGGAGGAAGCCTTCCTGGATCAGGTAGGGCTCGTAGAGGTCTTCCAGCGTGCCGGTGTCCTCGCCGACGGCGACGGCCAGGGTCTTCAAACCCGCCGGGCCGCCGCCGTAGTGCTCGATCAGGATGTTGAGGATGCGGCGGTCGACCTCGTCGAAGCCGTACTCGTCCACTTCCAGGAGGCCGAGCGCCTTCCTGGCGATCGCCAGGTCGATCCGTTCGGCGCGCTCGACCTGGGCGAAGTCGCGCACCCGGCGCAGCAGGCGGTTGGCGACGCGGGGGGTGCCGCGGCTGCGGCGCGCGATCTCGTCGGCTCCGTCCTGCTCGATGGGGACGCCGAGCAGCCGGGCCGAGCGCTGGACGATCCGGGCGAGGTCTTCGGGACGGTAGAAGTCGAGCCGGTGGACGATGCCGAAGCGGGCGCGCAGCGGGGCGCTGATCAGCCCGGCGCGGGTGGTGGCCCCCACCAGGGTGAAGCGCGGCAGGTCGATCTTGACGGTCCGCGCCGCCGGCCCCTGGCCGATCACCAGGTCGAGCCGGAAGTCCTCCAGGGCCGGATAGAGGATCTCCTCGACGGTCGGGCCGAGGCGGTGGATCTCGTCGATGAACAGCACCTCGCCGGCTTCGAGGTTGGTGACGATCGCGGCGAGGTCGCCGGCGCGCTCCAGCACCGGCCCGGAGGTCACCCGCAGCGGCCGCCCCATCTCGTGCGCCACGATGTGGGCGAGGGTCGTCTTGCCCAGGCCGGGAGGGCCGAAGAGGAGCACGTGGTCGAGACTCTCGCCGCGCTCCCGCGCCGCCCGGATGAACACCCGCAGGTTGTCGACGATCTTCTTCTGCCCGACGTATTCGCCGAGCTTCTGCGGACGCAGCGACTGCTCGAGCTGCAGCTCGTCGGGCTCGGCGGCGCCGGTGAGCAGCCGCGTGGGGTCGGGCATGGGCGGATCTTAGCCGTGCGGCACGCCGGCGCGCGTCGCGCCTAGAGCCGCGCCAGGCGCCGCAGCGAGAGCCGCAGGAGCTCCGGCACGCCGGCGTCGGCGTTGCCCTGCTTGACCTCGGCGAGGGCGCGCTCGGCGTCGAGGCGGCGGTAGCCGAGGTTGACCAGCGCCCCGAGCAGGTCGTCGTCGGCAGTCGGCAGCTCGGCGGCCGCCGCCGGCGAAGCCGCCACCTCGCGAGCCAGCTCGATGGCCTTCTCGCGGAGCTCCAGCACTAGCCGCTCCGCGGTTTTCTTCCCCACCCCGGGAACCCGCGTCAGCCGCGCCAGGTCGCCGGCGGCGAGCGCACGCAGCAGGGCGTCGGCGGCCAGGCCCGACAGGATGCCGCGGGCGAGCCGCGGCCCGACGCCGGAGACGGTGATCAGCCGCTCGAAGAGCTGCCGCTCGCGCTCGCTCGCGAAGCCGTAGAGGGCGAGGGCGTCCTCGCGCACGTGGGTGTGCACGAAGAGGCTCACCTCGGTATCCTCCGGCGCCTTCTCGAGCTCGTAGTTGGTGGTGACCGACAGGTTCACTCCGTAGCCGACGCCGCCGAGGTCGACCACCGCGAGCTCGGGCGACAGCGACAGAAGACGGCCACGCAGGTGGGCGATCAAGTCTTCTCCGGGGGGGCGGCGGCCAGCGCGGCGAGCAGGTCGGCGGCGAGGTCGTCGGCGTCTTCGATGCCGACCGAGAGGCGCAAGAGGCCCGGGCCGATGCCGATCGCCAGCCGCTCCTCCTCACCCAGGCCACGGTGCGACGACAGCGCCGGCGCCATGATGCCGCTTTCGACGCCGCCCAGGCTGGGGATGAGCTGCCACAGCCTCACGCCGTCGAGCACGGCGGCGGCGGCGGCGCCGCCGCCGCGCAGGCGGAAGCTCAGCATGCCGCCACCGGCACGCATCTGCCGCCGCGCCACCGGGTCGAG
>JBKKAU010000660.1:0-1024 GCA_046714475.1 Thermoanaerobaculia bacterium | reverse complement strand
CGGCCGAGCTGGCCGATCGGCTTGTAGCGCTCGTGCCCGACATCGACCTGCTCATCCTCACGTGGGCTCCCACCGGCGCCCGCCGGCGGCGGGCCCGGGGGGGCCGCCGCCCCGCCCGTGGGGAATGCCCCCGGCAGGGTGGGGTGGAGCTTGGAGACGCCGTGGGCGAGATAGCTCACCACGTCCAGCCGCGTGACCCCCTCCTCGTCGAGCAGGTCGATGGCGTAGGAGTCGTCCTCGGAGAACATGGCGACCAGCAGGTCCGGCCCCTGGATCTCGGCCTTGCCGGAGCCCTCGGCGTGAGCGGCGGCGCGCGCCAGAGCCCGCTGCAGACCGAGCGTGAGCCGCGGCTCGTCGCGGTCGTCGTCCTCGACGTCGAAGGCGTCGAGCTCGTCGGACAGATAGGAGGCGAGGCGTTTCCGGACCCGCTCGACGTCGGCGCCGGCGTGGCGCAGGACGTCCGCGGTCTTCTTGTCGAAGGTCAGGGCATAGAGCATGTGCTCGGTGCCCGCGTACTCATGGCCCAGACGCTGGGCCTCGGTCATGGCGACCGTGAAAGAGATCTGGAGATCCTGCGAAAGCTTCATCGTCCTCTTCTACTCACTCCGCTTCGGTGCTCAGTTGGAGCGGCATGCCGTAGGACCGGGCCTCCTCGGTGGCCTCGGCCGCCTTGGTCTCGGCCACCTCCCTGGTAAAGGACCCGGCGACGCCGACCCCCTCATGGTGCACCTGGAGCATGATCTGAACCGCCTCGGCGGCGGACTTGTGAAAGAACTTGACCAGCACGTGCACGACGAACTCCATCGACGTGTAATCGTCATTGTGGAGCAAAACCTTCCAGCGCCGCGGCTTCTTCGTCTTCGGCCGCTTCTCGGTGACGACGCCTTCGTCGCGTTCGGTCTCGGGATCAAAGGGCTGCATTGCGCGTTCAGGGGTCGAGAGGGCATCTTCGTCAAGAAGTATACCCGCGAGGATCAACGCGGGCGGCGGGCGGGGGGATTCCCTCACCCGCCGGGCCCTGGGT
>JBKKAU010000659.1:0-11044 GCA_046714475.1 Thermoanaerobaculia bacterium | reverse complement strand
GGACCGGGCCGGGTCGCCGGTCAGCAGGTCGGGCAGTTCGCGCGGGACGACCTGCCACGAGACGCCGAACCTGTCCTTGAGCCAGCCGCACTGCTGGGCCGCTTCGTCCCCGCCCGCCGTGAGCTTCTCCCAGTAGTAGTCCACTTCCTCCTGCGTCTCGCAGTTGACCTGGAACGAGACGGCCTCGTTGAACTGGAACAGCGGGCCGCCGTTGAGCGCGGAGAACGGCTGCCCGTCCAGCTCGAAGCTCACGATCATGACGCTCCCCGGCGGGCGTCCATGGATCTCCTGTCCAGCCTCTCCATACTGGCCGATGCTGACGATCCGGGAGCTCTTGAAGATTCCGACGTAGTACCGGGCAGCCTCTTCGGCCTGGTCGTCAAACCACAAACACGGGGCGATCCTCTGAATCTTCGACATGGCGTCGTCTCCTGGTTGGTCCGGCCGAAAGTGACCGGCTCTACCAGGACGTCGTATGAGGGAGCCCGAAATCGACAACGCCGACGCGACGGCGTCAAACTGGCAAGGCGGGGATGGCTCCCCACATCTGTTGAGATCCCTCTCCGGCGCCTCATTCCCTCATCTTCGACCGAAGCATGAGGTGCGGGGCCGACCCACAGGTGTGGGTGGCCCCAGCCGGGTCACGGAACAGCGGGAAGAAGGGCAGGCCCTTTCACGAGTCCATCGGGTAGACGACCCGCCTCCTTCACCGGAACCGATGACGGCTGTTGGACACATGCGGCGTAGGCTTCGTCGCAGTACTGCTCCTCACAGGCATTGAAATAGATCCAATTTGAGGTGGAAGTCTGTTCACACTGGCCCCACCAGTAGTAGTTATAGCTAGGGCATGTGTACCACTCGCCCACAAGCACGCCGCCTTGATAGCAACGAGCTCCTTCGCAGACCGGGGGGACAGCCGTCGCGGCACTGGGGGCAAACAGTCCGAGAGTCACGAGGGCAACAGCGAGCAACGAGAAGGTCGTTCTACTGAACTTTTTGTCTCAGGTGCAGAGCGGGGGCGAGTTGCGCGCTATCTGAGCGCGCAATCCGCCCCTGCCTCAGAGGTCAGCAGTTACATACAACCCCAATCCGGACAGGTGTTGGTCCATTCGTCGGAGTCGCAGCCGCAGATTGATACGCAACCAGTAAAGGTGTACTTTGCGCCTCCTTCGGCTTGACGAATTTCGCTGGGCTGAAGGTTCCGTAGGGTCTCCTTGTTGAGCTTGATCTTGCTGATTTTCTTGCGCATCGCCCCTCCATGTTTCCGTTCTTTGACTTTGAATTAATAATATAGTTCCTGGGCGCAGCCAGGGATATCTCTAACTACCCTATACTACTTCATTAGCAACGCCAACGCGCTTAAGGACGACCCGAGATAGGTGCAGAGAAGACAGCCAACCCCGCCAACCCCGGCAGGCTGGTCTTGGGGAGGCGGATCGTCCCCCGGCTCGAACTCCGGCAACACGCTCTTGCTCGATTTCGCGGCGGCTCCGACCGGGGTCGCGGTCGTTCCCATCCAGGTCGCGGCACCCGCGACTCGGGTGCGGAAACGGCTCAGGCTCCGCGAAGAATGTCCCAAACTCCGGAGAAGACGGTCCAGATTCTCCGGAATCTGTCTCTGCTCCCGAGAATCCGAGCTGGATTTTCCATGGTCTGAGCCAGATTCTCCTGCCGCTCGCGCCATCGACGATGAGATAGGGAGATACGGTGCTGTGGCCGTCCAGCTTGTACGACGTGCTCATGAATCCTCCGGAAGGGGTTGGAGGAGATTGTTGGTGGGAAAGTAGCCACCGGCGGAGACGCAGGTCCCCGCAGGAAGCATATCGAGAGGCGGGTTTAGCAAAGGTCGGTGGCGCGACTTCGAGCTGAGTGAGCCGGTAGCGGCGGCCTCTCGTTGTCCGTTCAGCAGTTGTAGCCCTGCGTACAGCCGATGTTCGGCGGATAGACGCAGAAACCGGTCGTGCCCGGAGCGCAGGTGCAAACCGGGGTGCCGGCGCAGTTGCAGGTCCATCTGCAGTTCGGAGATCCGCCGCCCCCCACCGCCTCCGTGGCAGGGGAGGTGCCGATCGCTCCCGCCACCGTCAGCAGGGCCAGGATCAAGAGCATCACTTTGCGCATCTTTTCTCCTTCTGGGTCTGGATGAGTCCGACCCTTCTCTCTATATAGATGGTGCTCTCGCTATGAGAGGGTGAGCCCTATTCGGTCGGGCCGTTTCCGTTGCTCCGAGAGATCAGGGGTGGCGGGCTACCTCATGGTGAGCAGCCAGATGTCGCCTTGCTCCGTATCTCGCGACAGATAGAGGGTGCGGTCATCCGCGCTCAAGGAGAAATCGTTGTAAGCCGAGCCGGGGGGAGTGGACAGCACCTGCCGCGAGGTCCTGCTCGCGGTGTCGAGGAGGAAGATCTTGTCATTGTCCCAGTAGAGGAGACGGCGGCTGTCGGAGAGCCAGGTCGGAGCCTGGCCGCGATCGGTGATCCGCACATAGCTCCGGTCGTCCAGGGAGTAGAGGACCACGCCGGGCAGGTTCCGCCCGTCCGGCAGGTGCAGGGCCCCGGCCAGCCAGCGGCCGTCCGCCGACCAGGAAGAGGCCGAGAAGCCCATTCCATCGCCGGGGGATGGCAGGTGCTCGGCGCGCCGCTCCGTCGCCGGCCGGGTGAGATCGATCAGGGCCTCGTTCTCCTCGAGGTCGCAGGCGAGCCACCGGCCGTCGGGGGACCAGATCGGGTGATACGCCGGTCTTCCGGGGATCTCCGCCACCCGTTCGAGCCCGCTGCCATCGGCGTGGAGGGTCCAGATCTCGTACTTGCCGCCGCGGTTCGAGTAGAAGGCGATCCGCGCGCCGTCGGGCGACCAGCGCGGCTGGCGGTCCCGGTGCTCGTCACGGGTCAGCCGGCGCAGGCCGGTGCCGTCGGGATGGACGACGAAGAGGTCTTCCTGCGGCATGGAGGTCTGGTAGACGAGCCAGCGACCGTCCCGGGAGGCGTCGAGCGTCGGCATTCTCCCGGAGGTCTCGGCAATCGCCGCGGCCGGGCCCGCAACGCCGCTCGCGGGATCGAAGGCGACCTTTTCCAGGACCGTTCTGGTCTCATCGCTGGTATAGACGATCTTCCTGCCGTCCCCCGAGAGGCTGAACAGCATGCTCGCCTGACCCGAGGCGGTGACCGGCTCGGGCTCTCCCAGCGCGCGCCCGGAGCGCTCGTCGATCGGCAGGCGCCACAAGTTGGCGACGCCGCTCCGGTCGCTCGCGAAGTAGAGATAGCGCCCGTCGGGGGACCAGACCGGATTCCAGTCGACGCTCTCGCCCGCGGTGACCCGGACCGCCTCGCCGCCGCTCGCGGGGATGGTCCAGATCACCCGCTGGCCGGAGGGCGAACGCCCCCAGTAGGCGATCCGGAAGCCCTTCGGCGACCAGCTCGGCTGCACGGCGTCGCCGCCGTGGATCAGCCGCCGTTGGCCGGTCAGGCTGACCCGGTAGAGCCGGCTCGTGTATCTCCGGACCCGCGGATTGTCGACCCCCTCGGTGGCGACGACGATCTCTTGGCCGTCCGGCGACCACGCCGGGTTGAAGCCGAAGTTGGTGACGCGGCGTACCGACTCTCCCATCAGCCCCACGACGAAGATGCCGCCGCCATCGCGCTCCGAGCGGAAGGCGATCTGGCGGCTATCGAGGGAGATGGCCGGCTGGGAATCGCCTTCCTGGGAATGGGGGAGCAGGTCCAGGGCGGCGCTACCCCCTGCCTGCTGCAAGAAGAGACGACTCCGGTCGCCGATCTTCCTGGCATAGACGAAGAGGTTGCCGTCTGGGGCGATACTGGGGAACCACTCCTTCCCTGACAGATCGGTCAGGCGAACCAGGCTGGCTTGGTTGGGATCCGGTCCTGCCTCGTCGTGCTGGCGGACGAGGACACCCCGAGGGAGCCAGGAGCCGGCGGCGAAGGCGAGCACCGCCACCGCCAGGAGGGCGGCCCAGGCCGGGAGCCGCCGCCCGGCAGGGACGGGAGGGGACGCCCTTTCCGTACCGGCTGCGGCATATTTCAGCGCCGAGAGGTCGGCCAGCAGCGCCGCCGCATCCGGATAGCGGTCCGCCGGCTCCTCGGCGAGCATGCGGGCGAGGACGCCATCGAGCCCGGGCGGCGCTTCCCGCGGCAGGAGCGGGACGGTCGGCTTTTCCTCCTGCGGGGCCTCTCCTTGTCCGCCGTCGCCGGGCCGGTATCCGGTCAGCATCTCGCGGAGGACGATTCCCAGCGACCAGACGTCGCTCCGCGCATCGGCCGCTCCGCCCCGCGCCTGTTCGGGCGGCATGTAACCGGGGGTGCCGAGGGAAGGACCGGACAGGGTCTGGCCGGGCAACCGGGCGACGCCGAAGTCGAGGATCTTGACGAGGCCGTCGTCGTTGATCATCAGGTTGGCGGGCTTGATGTCGCGATGGACGATCCCGTGGCCATGCGCCTTGGCCAGGCCGCGGGCGACCTGCAGGGCGATGCGCAGGGCCTCCGCGACCGGCAGGGGGCCGCGCTCGAGACGCTGCTTCAAGGTCTCGCCTTCGTAACAGGGCATCGCGAGGTAGAGCTGCCCCTCGGCCGTCTCCCCGACCTCGTAGATGGTGCAGATGTTGGGGTGGTCGAGGGCGGAAGCCGCCCGCGCCTCGTTCAGGAAACGCGCCTTTGCCCGCGGGTTGGGCGTCAGCGTCGGCGGGAGGAACTTGAGGGCGGCCGTGCGCCCTAGCAGGGTGTCCTCGGCACGGTAGACGACGCCCATCCCGCCGGTCCCGATCAGGTCGAGGATCCGATACCGCGGTACCGTGGGGCCGGCCAGGCCCTCCTCGCCTTCCGTCTGCCCCTCCGTCATCGGAGTCGTCGACGGGCGGTCTCGGTGCGCAAAGTCGTCGCTCATCGCATGTCCTACAGACCGGGACCCAGAATCACGGCAACCGGGCTCAAGTACGCCGCCAATTTCACGAGCTCGCTCGTTATTCAGTATAGAGCGAGCTGCGGGAGCCTGGTTTAGTTCTGCCCTTATCTCTTCTCGTCAATGCGGTGATGAGAAGGGCTGGAGGAGAGGGGGCCAACGGCGGGCTCATGTCGGATAGCAGCCTGAGGAGGAGACGCGATGAAGAAGAAAGAGGTCAAGAAGCTCCGACTTTCTCGGGAGACGCTGCGAGATCTCAAGAGCTCAGACGTCCAGAAGGTGTGGGGAGGTAACGTTCAACTACTTTACTCTCCCCAGACCGCAGAACCAGGCGGAGGCGCCTGCTGCGCCGAAAACCCGTCAGTTCAGGTCTGTTAGATCGCCTGAACATGGCACGGCTGGGGCAAAGGCAGTCCCTGGCCGCCGTTCCCCCCGGGCCTTCGGCCAGTCTCCCGAGCTCGCTCGTAAGCTAGTATAGAGCGGGTACGGGAGACTGACGGGATGCTCAAGAGGAGACCTTCCACCCACTTCGTCACCCCGCATTCCGCGGCGCAACGCTGGCCGCGCCGTACCAGCGCGCCATCTCTCTTCACGGCGTTCGTCCGCGGCCTGCAGGGAGAACGGACTCCGGACCCGGACCTCTTCCACGACGCCTGGCACGGCCTGCGGGCCGCGCTGGCCGGCGAGATGAAAAAGCGCGGCCTGTGGCAGAGCCCTCCGCGCTACCTGGGCGTCTACAGCCCGGAACGTTGGGACTTCGAGGCGCCGGGGGGCGGTCCGCGGACGCAGGGCGCTCTGGGAGAGCTGGTCGCCGATTGCTACGCCTTCATCTTCGTCGACCGGCTGCAGAGCCTCAAGCGGCATCTCCAGGACAAACCCGACATCGACGGCCTCGTCCGCCTCAACATCCGGCATTTCCTGCATGAACGCCAGAAGGAGCACGACCCGCTCGGCTTCCGGCTCTTCGAGCTGTTGCAGGCCGCGGTCGAGGACGCCCTCTCCTCCGGCGACCTTTACATCCTCGCCGGCGACAAGAAGATCCGCAACGACACCCTCCTGGGCTTCCACCCCACGGCGGAGCCGCGGCCCACGCCGCCCGACTTGGAGCAGATCGTCCCGCGCTGGAACGACGAGCTGATGCCGGCCCTCATCACGGCGCGGACCCGCCAGCAGGCCACGGCCGGGCAGCTGCGGGCGTTCCTCCTGGAGCTGCCCCGGCACGGCATCGAGGCCTTCCGGTTCAAAGACCTCCTGGAGCCCTTGAAGAGAGACGCGCGGGGGCGCTGGGCGGCGCTCCTTGGCAAGGAGGAGAAGGGGTCCGTTGCATCTTCCCCGGGCGCCGTCCAGGTCGCGGCGCCGGCTCCGCCAGGAAGCAGCGTCGAATCCCGGCAGAGCTTCGAGCATCTGACGCGCCGGGTCTCGACCTCCATCGACGGCATGGAGGCGGATCCACGGACCCGCAGCCAGCTCACGACGCTCTGGCACTACCTGTGGCGGCAGCATGGAGAGGAGGCCGGCCGCGTTCCGTCCTACCGCCAGCTCAGCCGGCATCTGAACATCCCGCGGGAACGCCTCCCCGCGCTCTTCGCCCTCTTGCGGCGGCTCGTGCCGCGCTAGCGCCGTCAGCCCGGGTTGACCGCCGAGGTCACCCGCCAGATGGCGATGACGTTGCCGACGTCAACCTCCCTGAGCAGAGGCGTTGACGGCATCCATCGCCCCGGCAAAAACCAAGCCGGCACGCTTTGAAGACCTCGCGGCACTATGGCTGTGTGTTCCCTCTACCCCAAAATCTGTCTAAAGAAACATGACGTCTGATCCTCCGTTCGTCTCCCTGGTCGAGCTCCTGCTCGCCCGGGCGGCCGAACGCCCGGGGCGACAGGCCTATCTCTTCCTGACAGACGGCGAGCGCGAGACGGCTTCCCTGACCTGGGCGGAGCTCGACCAGCAGGCGCGGGCCCTCGCGGCGGTGCTGCAGGAGAGGGTCGCGCCGGGGGAGCGGGCGCTGATGCTCTATCCGCCGGGGCTCGACTTCATCACCGCCTTCTTCGGTTGTCTGTACGCCGGAGTGACCGCCGTGCCGGCCTACCCGCCTCGCCCCCGGCGGGTGGACGCGCGGCTGGAGGCCGTCGCCGCCGGCTCGCGGCCGAGCGCCGTCCTCACCACGACGGCGCTCCGGGACCGCCTGATCGAGCGGCCGCCCCCCTCTCTCTCGGAGTGCGTCTGGCTGGCGACCGACCGGGAGGTCCCCGCGGATGCCGCCGCGGCCTGGCGCGACCCGGGCGCCGGTCCCGGGACCCTCGCCTTCCTCCAATACACCTCCGGCTCGACGGCCTCTCCCAAGGGGGTGATGGTCCGGCACGGCCACCTGCTGCACAACGAGGCGATGATCCGCGAGGCCTTCGGCCAGGGCGAGGAGCTGGTCGGAGTCGGATGGCTGCCGCTCTACCACGACATGGGGCTGATCGGGAACGTCCTGCAGCCGCTCTGGGCCGGCGGGCGCTGTGTCCTGATGTCGCCCGCGGCGTTCCTCCAGAGGCCGTCCCGCTGGCTACGGGCGATCGGCCGCTACCGCGCCACGGCGAGCGGCGCCCCCGACTTCGCCTACGACCTCTGCGCCCGCAAGGTCGGCCCCGAGGAGTGTGAAGGGCTCGACCTGTCGAGCTGGCGGGTGGCGTTCGACGGCGCCGAGCCGGTGCGGGCGGCCACGCTGGAGCGGTTCGCCGAGCGCTTCGCGCCGTACGGGTTCCGCCGGGAGGCGTTCCTCCCCTGCTACGGCCTCGCCGAGGCGACGCTGTTTGTCTCCGGGACGCCGGCCGGATCGGCTCCGGCCGTCCGCTCCTTCGACAAGGCCGCCCTGGAGCGGCACGCCGCGGTACCGGCCGGGGGGATGGAGGGCGCCGCCGTGTCCCTCGTCGGCTGCGGCCCGCCGGCCGCCGGGCGGGAGGTGGCGGTGGTCGACCCCGGGACGGACCGGAGGTGTCCGCCGGGCCGGGTCGGCGAAGTCTGGGTCGCGGGACCAAGCGTCGCCGCGGGCTACTGGGACGCGCCGGAGGAGACGGCCGCGGTGTTTGGTGCCCGTCTTGCCGACGGTACCGGCGCCGGGCTCGACTCCGGGGAGGGGCCGTGGCTGCGCACCGGCGACCTCGGGTTCTTCGACGGCGGCGAGCTCTTCCTCACCGGCCGCATCAAGGACCTCGTCATCCTCCGCGGTCGCAACCACTACCCCCAGGACCTGGAGCGCACGGCCGAGGCGGGCCATCCGGCGCTGCGCTCCGGCGGCGCGGCGGCCTTTGCCATCGATACGGGCGGCGGGGAGCGCCTGGTGGTCGTGGCCGAGCTCGAACGGCACCGCGAGGCGGAGGCCGCGGCTGCTGCGGCGGCGGTCCGGCAGGCCGTCGCCGAGGAGCACGAGGCGGCCGTCCACGAGGTCGTGCTGCTGCCCGCCGGGACTCTCCCCAGGACCTCCAGCGGCAAGGTCCGGCGCGGCGCCTGCCGCGAGGCCTGGCTCGCCGGCACGCTCCCCGCCGTGGAACGGAGCGGGTTGGAACGGCGGGAGGCCCCGTTGGAGCCGGACGGCGGAGCGGGCGGGCTTTCCGCGCTCCGCGACTGTGTGGCCCGCGCCCTCCGGCTCTCCCCGGACCGCGTCGATCCGGACCGGCCCCTCTCGGCGCTGGGGATCGACTCGCTCGCGGCGATCGAGGTCCAGCACGCGGTCGAGCGGGACCTCGGCATCCGCCTGGACTTCGCGTCGCTGCTCGAAGGCCGCAGCCTGGCGGACCTCGCGGCGGAGGGGACGGCTGCCGGCGAGGCCGAGGGCCCAACGTGGGGCCCAGGGGAGGAAGGTGAGGCCATCCCGCTCTCTCACGGCCAGCGGGGGCTCTGGCTGGCCGCGAAGCTCGTCCCGGGCAACCCGGTCCACCACATCGCCGCGGCGGCGCGGATCGCCTCCGGGCTCGACGTCGAAGCGCTGCGCCGTACGTTCCAGGCCCTCGCCGACCGTCATCCGGCGCTCCGCGCCACCTTCGGGGAGGTCGAGGGCGAGCCCGTGCAGCGGGTGGCCGGCCGGATGGAGCCGGGTTTCCGGCTCGAGGACGCCCGCGACTGGAGAGAGGACCGTCTCCTGGCGGGCCTGGGCGAAGAGGCGCGACGGCCGTTCGACCTCGCGGGCGGGCCGCCGTTGCGGATCGCGGTCTTCCTCCGGCCCGGCGGCGGGCACGCCCTGCTGCTCGCGGTCCATCACCTGGTGGCCGACTTCTGGTCGTTGGCGGTGCTGGCCCGGGAGGCTGGAGCCGTCTACCGGGAGGAGACCGGTGGGCCGGCGGCGGACCTCCCGGCCCTGGAAACCGGCTGGGCAGGGCAGAGGGACGCGCTCGCCGGCCCGGAGGGGGAGCGGCTCTGGGCGTTCTGGCGGCAGCGCCTGGCCGGCGATTTTCCCGCCCTGGACCTGCCGGCCGACCGGCCGCGCCCGGCGTCATGGCCGCACCGCGCGGGCGTCGCGACCCTGCCCCCCGGGCTCGAGCTGGCCGAAAACATCCGCCTGGAGCATGGCGCCACGCTCTTCATGGTCCTGCTCGCCGCGTTCCAGGCCTTGCTCCATCGCCTCGGCGGGCAGGACCGGTTCCTGATCGGCTCGCCCACCGCCGGCCGGAGCCGGCCGGAGCTGGCGCCGCGGGTCGGCTACTTCGTGAACCCGGTGGCGCTGCCCGCCGACCTCTCGGGAGAGCCGAGCTTCGCCCGGCTCCTCGGCCGGGTGCGGGAGACGGCGCTGGCCGCCTACGCGCATGGCGACTATCCGTTCCCGCTCCTGGTCGAGCGTCTCCAACCGGACCGCGAGCGCGGCCGTATGCCGCTCGTCCAGGCGATGCTGGTGCTCCAGCGCTCGCACCTGCCGGAGTTGGAGGGGCTCGCCGGTTTTGCCCTCGGCACGGCCGGCGCCCGGATCGACTTGGGCGGGCTGGCCCTGGAGTCGATCGCTCTCGCCCCGCCGGCGGTCGAGCTCGACCTGACGCTGGTCGCCCCCGAGTCGGAGGGCGAGATCGGCCTCGCGCTCCAGCACAGCGCCGACCGTTTCGATCCCGCGACCGCCGAACGGTGGCTGGGACACTTCGCGACTCTGCTCGCCGCCGCCGCGGCCAATCCTGATCTCCCGATTTCCGAGCTGCCCCTGCTCTCCCAGGCCGAACGCGCGCAGTTGGTGGGGGAGTGGAGCGCCGGCCCGGAGGCCCCGCCGGCCGAAAGGTGCCTGCACGAGCGCGTCGCCGACCAGGCCGGGAGCACCCCCGACGCCGTCGCCCTGGTCGCGAGCGAGCACAGCCTGACCTACCGCGAGCTGACCCGCCGCGCCGCCGAACTGGCCGGTCGCCTGCGCGGCCTGGGCGTCGGCCCCGAGGTGCGCGTCGGCGTCAGCCTGCCCCGTTCCCCCGAGATGGTGGTGAGCCTGCTCGCGGTCCTCGAAGCCGGAGGCGCCTATGTGCCGCTCGACCCGGCCTGGCCCGAGGAGCGGCTCGCCTGGATGATGGAGGACAGCGCCGCCGCCCTCCTGCTCGCCGGTCAGGACCTCCCGGCGGCCTTTGCCCGATCTGGGGCCGCGGCGTCCCCGCGCAACCTCGCCTACCTTCTCTATACCTCCGGCTCGACCGGCCGTCCCAAGGCCGTGGCCGTCGAGCACCGCAGCGCCGCCGCCCTGGTCGACTGGGCGCTGACCGCCTTCTCTCCAGAGGAGACTGCGGCCGTCCTCGCCGCCACGTCGATCTCCTTCGACCTGTCGGTCTTCGAGCTGTTCGTGCCGCTCGCCCGCGGCGGCACGGTGGTGTTGGCCGACAACGTCCTGGCGCTGCCGGAGCTGCCCGCCCGGGACGCCGTGACCCTGGTCAACACCGTGCCGTCGGCTCTCGCCGAGCTGCTGCGGCTCGGGCCTCTACCGGCGTCAGTGCGCACCGTCAACCTCGCCGGCGAGCCGCTGCCGCGGGCGCTGGTGGACGACCTGTACGCCCTGGGCCCGGTCGAGCGGGTGTTGAACCTCTACGGTCCTTCGGAGGACACTACCTACTCGACCTGGGCCGAGGCCGCCCGCGGCGACCACGCGTCGCCAGCGATCGGCCGGCCGATCGCCGGCACCGGGGTGTACGTGGTCGAT
>JBKKAU010000658.1:0-1425 GCA_046714475.1 Thermoanaerobaculia bacterium | reverse complement strand
TTGATTTGTATATGAGACTGGCCGGGGTCGGTGGGCTGGGGGGCGCCGCCTGGGGTGCCGGAGCGGCGGGCCGCGGCGCCGGTTCGGGCCCGGTCCGGCCGAGCCGCTTCTTGAGCGACATCAGGGTGAGCTTCGAGACCCCTTTCAGGGTCTCGAACACCCCTTCGCCGGTCAGCGCCGAGGCCTCGAAGTGGGGCCAGTCGTGCCGGTTGAACGCCCGGTTCATCTCCTCGACCGTGCAGATGTCGGGCAGGTCCCGCTTGTTGAACTGGAGCACCAGCGGGATGGTCTCCGCCTGCAGGCCCATCTCGGCCAGGTTCTCTTCCAGGTTGCGGAACGACTCGGCGTTGGCCTGGAGCATGGCCCGCTGCGAGTCGGCCACGAACACCACGCCGTCGACGCCCTTGAGCACCAGCTTGCGGGTGGTGTTGTAGAAGACCTGGCCGGGGACGGTATAGAGCTGGATCCGGGTCGCGAAGCCGGCGATCGTGCCGACGTCGATCGGCAGGAGGTCGAAGAACAGGGTCCGGTCCGTCTCGGTCTCGAGCGACACCATCTCGCCCCGCGATTCGCCCGTGGTGTGCGCGTAGATGTAGTGGAGGTTGGTCGTCTTGCCGCAGAGGCCCGGGCCGTAATAGACGACCTTGGCCGCCATCTGCATTGTGCTGTAGTTGAAGAAAACCATATTTTGGGGCCTGAGACGGGGGCCGAAGCATAGCACAGAGAACCCTCACCCCCGTCCCCTAGGCTACAAGGACAAAAAGGACTTCAGGGACGGCAAGGACGCCCCGGTCTTCCGGTCCTTGGAGTCCTTGCCGTCCTGGCTGTCCTTTGTTCCTTTTAGCGCTCTGGGGGCCGGGGGGTGAGGGCCTCCACCTGCCGCAGCGTCTCCCGGACCAGCTCTTCCGCCAGCCGCGCTTTCTCGGGCGCCACCCGCCGCAGGACCTCGAGCTGCCGGGCGACCGTGGCGTGATCGCCGCGCGCCGCCGGGCCGGTGATCGCCGACGCCAGGGGGGCTCCGGCTTCGACCGCCTCCAGCGCCGCCGCCACCGCGCCGCGGCAGAGCTCCAGATAGCCCCTCCCGACCTCCGGCGGCAGGCCGAGCCGCCCGGCCAGCTCCGCCGCCATGGCGAGGAGGGTGACGGTGCCTCCGGCGGCGAGGCTGGCGGCGAAGTGGTAGAGCAGGCGCGTTTCGGCCGGGACCTCGCCGGTCACCGCCCCCCAGGCGCCGGCCAGGCGGTCGGCGGTCTGGCGCGCCGCCGGGTCGCCGTCGACGGCGAAGAACACCCCCCGGGCCTGGGCCGGGTCGAGGAGCGGCCGGGGGAACGCCTTCAGAGGATGGAGGGAGCCGACGGCCGAGCCGCCGCCGCGCAGCGGCGCGAGCACCGAGGCGTCCAGGCTGCCGGAGGTGTGGAGCGCCACCGC
>JBKKAU010000657.1:0-2601 GCA_046714475.1 Thermoanaerobaculia bacterium | reverse complement strand
TTGATGGCTCCACTTCCCGAAAGGAGGCTTTGGATGTCCCTGTCCTCGCGTACCTCGATCCGGCTCCTGGCCGGAACCCCCCTCTGCCTGCTCTTGCTGCTTCCATTCCTTGCCGCTTCCGTGTGGGCGGCGGAGGGCAATGGCTCCGATGTTCCCAGGACCCTCAGCCCGGAGGCGCTCCGCAGGCTCGAGGCGAAGGAGCAGGCCAAGTCGCTCCGGGCCCCCGACATGCCCGACGAGGCCCAGGAGTACTTCCACGCCAAGCGCGCGCCGGTGGGGGAGACGGCCGTGCCGGTGGAGAGGTACTTCACGGCCCAGGAGCAGATGCGGCGGATGCCCCAGCACTCGACCGCCCGCGGCACGTTCCTGCCGTCCCGCGCGGAACTGGAGGAGAAGGGGCTCTCGTACGTCTCCGCAGCGGCAAGCCTGGGCGCCTGGTCGTCGCTCGGGCCGGGCAACATCGGCGGCCGGACCCGCAGCCTGGTCATCGATCCCAGGCGCCCGGAGGTGATGTACGCCGGCGGGGTGGCCGGCGGGGTCTGGAAGACCACCAACGGTGGCGAGAGCTGGGTCCCCCTGGCCGACCTCATGGCCAACCTGGCCATCGCCTCGCTGGCCATGGACCCCGCCAACTCCAACGTCCTCTATGCCGGCACCGGCGAGGGGTTCAGCAGCGTCGGCGTGCGCGGCGGCGGCATCTTCAAGACCACCGACGGCGGCGCCCGCTGGACGCGGCTGGCGCGCACACAGAACGAGAGCTTCCATTACGTCAGCGATATCGTGATCAGTCCCCGCAGCAGCTCTCGGCTGTACGCGGCGACGCGCACCGGCGTCTGGCGCTCGACCAACGGCGGGCGCTCGTGGAAGCGGATCCTCGATCCCAAGGTCCAGAGCGGCTGCCTCGATCTGGTGATCCGCAAGGACCGCGCGGATGACGTGGTCTTCGTCGCCTGCGGCAACCGCGAGCAGGGGACGGTCTACCAGAACCTCAAGGCCCAGACCAATGGCCAGTGGGTCCCGGTGCTCCAGGAGCCGGGGATGGGCCGGGCCTCCCTGGCCCTCGCGCCGTCGAATCAGGATGTGATCTATGCCCTGGCGGCGAGCACCGTGGCGGGACCGTCCAGTGAGGCGGGGGAGAACTACCGGAACGCGATGCACGCGGTCTTCCGCTCGACCAGCGGCGGCGGTCCGGGCACCTGGACCGCCCAGGTACGCAACGACGACGGCACCAAGCTGAACCGCCTGCTCCTGTCGAGCCCGCGGTCCGCCTTCGGCCGGGAGTGCGGCTTTACCTCGGGCAACAACAGCTTCCGCGGCCAGGGCTGGTATGACAACACCCTCGCCGTGGACCCCACCGATCCGGACCGCGTCTGGGCCGGCGGGATCGATCTTTTTCGCTCGGACGACGGCGGCCGCAACTGGGGTCTGGCGTCCTACTGGTGGGCCATCTTCCCTTACGCCGCCGAGGCGCCGAGCTACGCCCACGCCGACCAGCACTTCATCGTCTTCCACCCGCGCTATGACGGCGAATCCAACAAGACCCTCTTCGTGACCAACGACGGCGGCATCTTCCGCACCGACGACGCCCTGGCCGCCACCGCCACGGGCACGACGGCGGCCTGCGAGCCGGGCAATTCGCAACTCGTCTGGACGGCCCTGAACCACGGCTATGGCGTGACCCAGTTCTACCACGGCGCCCCCTATCCCGACGGCAGACGCTATCTCGGCGGCACCCAGGACAACGGCACGATCCGAGGGAGCGACGGCGGCGCCCAAGTTTGGGAAACCCTGCTGGGCGGCGATGGCGGCTACGCGGCGGTCCATCCCGAGAACCCGGACATCCTCTATGCCTCCTACCAGACGCTGGCTCTGCAGAAGTCGGTCGATGGCGGGCGCACCTGGGAGTTCAAGGTCGACGGCATCGACGGCCTCACGCTGTTCATCGCGCCGTATGTCATGGACCCGAACGACCCGGAACGCCTCTGGCTCGGCGGCACGGGTCTCTGGCGGACGGATGACGGCGCGGACCTCTGGCGCGAGGCCTCCGCGCCCATCGTCCACCTCGGGATGGTCAGCGCGCTGGCGGTGACGCGGGGCGATTCGGACCGCGTGCTGGCGGGTACGGCCGACGGCTATATCCTGCGGACCGACACCGGGCGGACGGCCGATCCGTCGACCGAGTGGCCGGCGGTCCGGCCGCGGGCGGGCTGGGTCTCCTCGGTGGCGATCGATCCCACCAACGCGAACGTGGTCTATGCCACCTATTCGACGTTCGGCGGCACGCACCTCTGGAAGAGCACGAACGGCGGCGCCACTTGGCGGGGGATCGACGGCACGGGCAATCGGAAGATCCCGGATATCCCGGCGCATAGCCTCGTGGTGGACCCCAACCGGCCGTCACGCCTCTTCGTCGGCACCGACCTCGGGGTCTTTGTCTCGACCGACGGCGGCGCGACCTGGGCGGTGGAGAACACCGGCTTCGCCAACGTCATCACGGAGTGGCTGACGGTGCTCGCAAGCCCCGACGGTCCCACCCTCTTCGCCTTCACCCACGGCCGCGGCGCCTGGCGGGTGCCGATCCGGAACTGAGGAGCACCGGAG
>JBKKAU010000656.1:0-4319 GCA_046714475.1 Thermoanaerobaculia bacterium | reverse complement strand
GGCCTCTGCCCCGGCCCCAGCCCCGGCTCCGGTCGAGGAGCCGCCGGCCGGCGCGGCCGGCAAGGCCGGCAAGGAGGCGGGAGCTCCCGAAGGGGGCGGCGGAGAGGAAGCTTCCTAGAGCCCTGGCATGCTCGACTACCGATCGCTGAAAGCCGTCGACCCGGACGTCTACCAGGCCATCGCCGAGGAGCGCTCGCGCCAGAACCTCGGCCTCGAGCTGATCGCCTCCGAGAACTTCGTCAGCCGCGCGGTGCTGGAAGCCGCCGGCAGCGTGCTCACCAACAAGTACGCCGAGGGCTACCCCGGCCGGCGCTACTACGGCGGCTGCGAGTTCGTCGACGTCGTCGAGCGGCTGGCGATCGAGCGCGCCAAGGAGCTGTTCGGCGCCGAGCACGTCAACGTCCAGCCGCACAGCGGCACCTCGGCCAACATGGCGGTCTACTTCGCCATGCTCCGGCCCGGCGACAAGCTGATGGGCATGGACCTCTCCTGCGGCGGCCACCTCACCCACGGCCACCGGCTCTCCTACTCCGGCCGCGACTTCGTCGTCGCCGCCTACGGCGTCGACCGCGAGACCGAGCGGATCGACTACGAGGCGGTCGAGCGGCAGGCCCTGGAGGAGCGTCCGAAGCTGATCGTCTGCGGCGCGAGCGCCTACAGCCGGGTGATCGACTTCGAGCGCTTCCGCGCCATCGCCGACAAGGCCGGCGCCCTGCTGATGGCCGACATCGCCCATATCGCCGGGCTGGTGGCGGCGGGCCTCCACCCCTCGCCCGTGCCGCACTGCCACTTCGTCACCACGACGACCCACAAGACGTTGCGCGGGCCGCGCGCCGGGATGGTCCTCTGCAAGGAGGAGTTCGCCAAGGAGATCGACCGCGCCGTCTTCCCCGGCATCCAGGGCGGACCGCTGATGCACATCGTGGCGGCCAAGGCGGTGGCGCTCAAGGAGGCGCTGTCGCCCGGCTTCCGCGACTACCAGCGGCAGACCGTGGCCAACGCCCAGCGGCTGGCCGAGCGTCTCGTCGAGCGCGGCTTCCGCGTCGTCTCGGGCGGCACGGACAACCACGTCTTCCTGCTCGACGTGGCCGGCGCGGGCCTGACCGGCAAGGTGGCGGAGAAGGCCCTGGAAGCCGCCGGCATCACGGTCAACAAGAACACCATCCCCTACGACCCCAACCCGCCGCTGGTCGCCTCCGGCATCCGCATCGGCACGCCGGCCCTCACCACCCGCGCCATGCGGGAGCCCGAGATGGATCTCGTCGGCGACTTCATCGCCGAGGTGCTGCGCGCTCCCGAGGACAAGACGACGCACGAGCGCGTGCACGCCCAGGTCCGCGAGTTCTGCGAGCGGTTTCCGCTCTACGACCCGCTGATGTAGACCGGCGGCGGGGGCGTCCCGAACCGCTCCCGCAGCGCCCGGCGGACCTCCCCCACCAGGACGATCGAGCCGCAGGCGGCGAGCGTGCCGTCCCCTCCTAGCTTGAGAGCAAGGTCGAGCGCGCGGGCGCTGTCCGTCTCGACCTCGATCGAGCCGGAGACGCGGCCCACGAGCCCGACAAGCAGGGCCGCGAGCTCGCGCGGGTCGCGGGCGCGCGGGCTCGCCGGGGCGGTGAGCACGGCGTGCCGGATCCGCGGCGCGAGCCGCGCGAGCATGGCGACTGCGTCTTTGTCGGCCAGCACGCCGAACAGCAGGTCGACCGGGCCGTCGACCTCCATGAGGAAATCGAAGAGGACGCCGGCGCCTTCGGGGTTGTGGGCGGCGTCCAGGAGGACGTGGCGGCCGTCCGGCAGGCTGATTGGTTCGAGCCGTCCCGGCCAGCGGCAGGCGGCGGCGCCGGCCGCGATGGCCCGCGCGTCGAGCCGGCCGAAGCCGGCGTCGGACAGGGCCTCGGCCGCAAGCACCGCGAGCCCGAGGTTGCGCGCCTGGTGCCCGCCGAGCAGGGCCAGGCGGAGGTCATAGAGGTCGTAGCGGTGGGCCGGGGTCGCGAGGCGGACCCTCTGCCCCTCCCAGCCGCGGCTCTCGATCGCCTCGATCGTCGCCAGCTCCGGAGCGGAGCGCAGGCCGGCGCCCCGCCAGGCCGCCGCTTCGCGAAGGGCGCGGGCGGCCTCGGGCTCCTCGACCCAGGCGAGGGCGGGCCGGCCGCGGCGCAGGATCCCCGCCTTCTCCCCGGCGATGGCGGCGAGGGTGTCGCCCAGGTGCTCCCGGTGCTCCAGGCTGATCGAGGTGACGAGCGAGAGCAGCGGCTCGCAGGTGTTGGTGGCGTCGAGCCGCCCCCCCATGCCGACCTCGACGACCGCGAGGTCGACCCGCTCCTGGGCGAACCAGCGGAAGGCGGCGACGGTGAGCGCCTCGAAATAGGTGGGCGGCGTGCCGGTCTCGCGCTCGGCAAGCTCGACCGCTTCGGCGAGCAGAGCGCCCAGCCGGGGCGTGGGGATGGCGCGGCCGTCGATCCGCAGCCGCTCCTCGACGGTCTCGAGGTGCGGCGAGGTGTAGAGGCCTGTGCGGTAGCCGGCGGCGGAGGCCATGGCGGCGAGGAGGGCCGAGGTCGAGCCCTTGCCGTTGCTGCCGGCGACCAGGACCGAGGGGAAGCCGCGCTGCGGCTCGCCGAGCGCCGCGAGCACGGCCCGGACGTTGTCGAGCCCGAGGCGGATGCCGAACAGCTCGAGGCGCGCGAGGATGGGTTCGGGCGAAGAGGCCACGCCGGCGCCCGCCTACGACAGGTGCCGCAGACAGCGCGCCAGCGTCTCTTTCATCTCGGAGCGCTTGACGACGAGGTCGAGGAAGCCGTGCTCCACCAGGAACTCGCTGCGCTGGAAGCCCTCGGGCAGGGTCTGGCGGATGGTCTGCTCGATGACGCGCGGACCGGCGAAGCCGATCAGCGCCCCGGGCTCGGCGATGTTCAGGTCGCCCAGCATGGCAAAGGAGGCGGTGACGCCGCCGGTGGTCGGATCGGTCAGGACCGACAGGTAGGGGATGCGGGCCTCGTGCAGCCGCGCCAGGGCCGAGGAGATCTTGGCCATCTGCATCAGCGAGAGGACGCCCTCCTGCATGCGCGCGCCTCCCGAAGCGGAGACGACGATCAGCGGCTGGCGCCGCTCCAGCGACCGCTCGGCGGCGCGGGTGATCTTCTCGCCCACGACCGAGCCCATGGAGCCGCCCATGAAGCGGTACTCCATGGCGGCCAGGACCACCGGGATCTCCTCGATCCGCCCCTGGACGACGAGGACCGCGTCGCGCTCGCCGACCGCCTGCTGATAGGTCTTGAGGCGGTCGCGGTAGCGCTTGGTGTCGCGGAAGTTGAGCGGGTCGCTCGGGCTGACGCCGGTGAAGAGCTCGCGCGGCTCGGGGTCGTCGAGGAGGAGCCCGATGCGGGTGCGGGCGTCGATCCGCATGTGGTACTCGCACCTCGGGCAGACGCGGAGGTTCTTGTCCAGGTCCCTGGAGTAGATGACCTCCTTGCAGCCGTCGCACTTGACCCAGAGGCCTTCGGGGACGTTGCTGCGCGGGCGCTCGGTGCGCAGGGGTCTGGGCTGTTTGGTCTTTCGGAACCAGGCCATGGGAGATGTCGGGCTGCGCTGCGCCGAACGGCGGTGCCGGTCTTCTGAAGGAAGAGGGACGCCGGGCTGGAGGGGTCGGTGGACGCCCGGACGAACGGGCCTCCCGCCGGCCTAGACCTCCGCGGCCTCGCCCCCCTCCTCCGCATCCAGGTCGTTGGCGATGCCGAGCCGCATGCAGGCCGCGTCATACATCTGGCGCGAGGCTTTCTTGGCGTTCTGGAGCTCGGCCAGCCGGTCCTTGACCTTGGCTAGCTCCTCCTCGATCAGGCGATCGAGGTCCTCCATCTCCTGCTTGGTGACGGAGAGCGTGTTCTCGTAGAACTTCCTCTGCTGATCGTTAAGGCTCATCGTTGGACCCTCACAGCGTGAACGGGATCTTGAGGCGGGCCCACATCTTGACCCGGGCTCCATTCTTGGTGGCGGGCTTGAACCGGGCTTGCCGGGCGACTTCGAGCGCGGCCTCGTTCAGGCCGACCTTCTGCTGGACTCCCGTCACCAGCTTCGCTTCCTGGACACGGCCCTCTTCATCCACGAAGACGGAAACGACGACCGTACCCTGGACCCGCATACGTCTGGCGACGGGAGGATACTGCGGTTTCGGGAAGCTGACAAGCTGAGGCGGCACCACTTCGCCGCCCGTCTCGACCGGCACCGTGGACTGCCGGACCGGCTCGGGTTCCGGCTCCGGAGCCGGAGCCGGCGGTTTTGCAGCGGCCGGCATCGTGAATGAAAACGGCGACTAGAATGCGGGGTTTTGT
>JBKKAU010000655.1:0-3212 GCA_046714475.1 Thermoanaerobaculia bacterium | reverse complement strand
ACGGCGCGGTAGCTGCCGTACTCGCGCGGCGTGAAGCGAAAGGAGCCCCGCCCCTTGCCGCCCGCGACCGGCCGGGTGTCGACCAGCACCGGGTCGCGCGTCGACTCGTAGCGGAAGCCGCCGCCGGGCACCCGCCGCAGCACCGTGTTCCAGCGGTCCTCGAAGAGGTCGGCCCGCAGCGCCCCCGAGGGCACCTCCTTCCCGGAGGGGTCGACCGCCACGAACTCGAGCTCGACCTCCTTGCCTGGCTCGGGCATGCTCTGGCCGAGCTGGCGGATCCCTATGTAATAAGGATAGGGATGGACGTCGAGGCGCTCCATCGCCGCCACGCCGCGCCCCCCCTGCTCCTGGACCCGGGCCGTGATCACCGCCGTGAGCGACGACGGCACCGGCGACCCCGAGGGCATGGTCACCTGGAAGGCGCTCCGCCCCTCGGCGTCGAGCGTCCCCTGCTCCGAGAGGACCTCGCGGTCCTCCAGCTTGCGCTGGTCGTTCCGGAAGCGGAACGCCTCGAACCCCTTGGGGGCGAACTCCGAGTCCACCAGCCGCACCCGGGTCTCGACCGGCAGCCCCGCGGCCGGCGGCCCGAACAGGTAGTTGCTCTGCACCTGGTAGGAGAGATCCTGGCCGGGGCCCACCCGCTCCTTGGGGCCGGCGATGGCGACCGAGATCCGGTCGGGGACGAACTCCTCGACCTGGAACCGGTACTGGCCGATGACCTTTTCGGCGACCACCATCTCCAGCGTGTGGTGGCCGGTCAGCGCGTAGGACAGCAGGTCGAGGTCGAACGCGGCGAGGCCGCGGTCGTCGACCTGGAGCCGCTCAGTCTCGAGCGGCCGCCCCTGCGGGTCGAGGTGGCGCAGCACCGCCGGCATGGCGGGCGGCGTCGCGAGCCGGCCGTCGCGCACCACGGCGAGCCCTTCGAGCTTTTCGCCGGGGCGGTAGAGGTCACGCTCGCCATAGAGGAAGGCGGTGTAGCCCTCGCCCGGCGGCTCGGCCCCGCCGACGTCGAGGCCGGTCGGATCGATCTGCATCATGTCGAGCCGCAGGAAGGAGAAGTCGTCCCCCTTCTCGATCGTCACCATGTAAGGGGTGCCCTTGGCGAGCGCCTTGGTCTCGGGGGCGTCCGCCAGCCGCCAGAGGCCGGAGCCGTCGGTCGTGCCCTCGCCGACGAGCTGGTTCTGGTCGGTGAGGAGGCGCACGCGGGCGCCCTCGACCGGAGCGAGGTCGGTGACCGACGAGACCCAGACCATGAGCTCGCCGCGGCCGCGCTTGGCGACCGCCCCGAGGTCGGTCAGCAGCAGCCAGCGCTGCGAGGCCTGCCAGTCGTCCGGCTGGCCGACCGAGAGGCGGTAGAGCCCGGGCTGCTGGACGTCGATGTAGCGGTCCAGGGTGACGGGCGTGACCCGCCGCTGGTTGCGGGCGCCGCCCACGTCCAGCGTCTCCTCCTTGATGCGGTCGCCCAGGGCGTGCTGGATCTCGTCGAAGTAGCCGAAGTCGCCCTCGAAGAAGCCGCCGTGCTGGAAGAGGAAGAAGAGGTTGTTCAAGTAGACGCGGTCGATCGTCATCTTGACGCGCGACACGTTGACGCTCTCCAGGGCGAGCGTGCGGTTCCCCGAGGCGGCAAGGAACAGGCCTTCGCTCTGGAAGTCGACCGAAGGCTCGAGGTCGGGGAGCTGGACCTCGGCCGTGTACTCGTCCTGGAGCACGGCGTCGTCGGTCGCCGGCATCCCCTTGCCGATCGTCAGCTGATAGGTGGAGCCGGGTTTCAGCTCGCCGGTGACGACCAGCTCGTTGCGCTCGGCCGCGAGCCGCACGCGGACCTCGGGATCGAGGCGCAGGTACTTCTCGGCGACGGCGGCCGAGATGGGCGAGGTGAAGGTCACCTTGAGGGTCGACTCGCGCGCTCCCGGCTCGGCCGCGACGCCGCGGACGCTCAGCCGGGTGCTCGACCCGAGCGGCACCTCGCGCGTGAACTCCTCGCCGAGCGGCGCGTTGCCGCCGACCGGCGTCAGATCCTGGGCGATGACCAGGCGCAGGGTGCGCTCGCCGGGCTTCTTCTGCACCGACTCGGTGCGGAAGGTCATGACGTTGTTCTGCCAGTCGGTCTCGAGCGCCACCGGCACGGGCTGCGGCAGGTCGGGGTCGACGAGCCGGATGCGGGTCACGAGCACCTTGGGATCGACGGCGTAGTTGAACCGGACGTTGCCCTGGAAGAAGACCCGGGCCTTGCCTTCGAGAGCCAGCTCCTCGGCGATCTCGACCTCCTCGACCAAGAACTGGTCGGTGCGCACCTCGTGCTCGGTCTCGCCGGTGAAGACCTGCCCTTCCTGGAGCAGACGCTCGGGCTGGAGGGCGATGGTGAACGCGCTCGCCACGGGGAAGCCGCCGCTCGGCTGGAAGCGCAGGGCGTTGGTGTCCTGCCACGTCCACGCGCCGCCCAGGGTGGGGGTGATGATCGCCGGCGACTGCTCCAGCACCTCGCCGACGTGCCCCTCGCCGAGCGGCCGGTCGAACAGGATGTCGACGTACTGCCGGCCCTCGCGGTCGAGCACGACGTCGAAGACCTCGACGGTCTCGCCCCCCTGGGCGTCCGCCCGGAACCGCGCCGCCGCCTCGGCGAGCGGCTCGCGGAAGGCATAGCCCGACAAAGAGAAGACGAGCAGCGAGAGGACGGCGATGGTGACGTCCTTCCAGTGCCAGCGGCGACGGAAGGGAGCCAGAAGGCGCGGCGGGATCTTGTCCCGGAGCTTGGCGAGCGGGTTCGGCATGGAAGCGATGGCCCCTATAGAGAGGAAGACCCCTCTACGCTACACCAAGACGGGCGGGTTTCGCAGGATAGAATCAGCCCTCACCCAACGGGAGGACATGATGAAGAAAACTGTAAAGAAGCTGGTGTTGTCGCGGGAGACGCTGGTCAAACTGGAGAGGCTGGAGGGAGTCCAAGGGGCAGCAAACCCCACGAATACCGATTGCAGGAGCGCCTGTCCGGGGCTTGAGTGCGAGGACGAAGTAGGGGGCTCCTAAAATTTTGCGGCCCTTCTGAGGATAACCGCCGTTCGTTCCGAAGTGCCGGCGGGAGCAAGACGGTACGGACGGTCCAAACCGGGATGCGGACGGTTGCGAGACGCATGCGAGACACAAGCGCCCGTTCCGCGACGGCTCATACCTGCTTCCGGACGGTTCGGATCTGATTCCGGACGGTTGGGACC
>JBKKAU010000654.1:0-1262 GCA_046714475.1 Thermoanaerobaculia bacterium | reverse complement strand
CCCACAGCGAGACGTCGAAGCTGAACGGGGTCTTCTGCAGCACCCGGTCCCGCGGCGTCAGGCCGTAGGCCTCCTGCATCCAGAGCAGCCGGTTGACGATGCCGCGGTGCGGGATCATCACCCCCTTCGGCGTGCCGGTCGAGCCCGAGGTGAACAGGACGTAGGCGAGGTTGCTCTCGTCGAGCTGCACCACCGGGGCTTTACCGGACCGCCTCGCGATCTTTTTCCAGTCTCGATCCATCAGGACGGGGCGCTCACCAGGGAGCCGATCGGCCAGCCTCTCCTGCGCCAGCACCACCCGCGCGCCGGAGCTCTCGACCAGGACCGCCAGGCGCCCGGCCGGGTAGGTGGGGTCGAGCGGCACGTAGGCGGCCCCGGCCTTGAGCACGCCCAGAAGCCCGACGATCATCTCCGGCGAGCGCTCCAGCAGCACGCCCACCCGGCCGTCCGGCTCGACCCCCAGGCGGATCAGGTGGTGCGCCAGTTGATTGGCGCGGCGCTCCAGCTCGCGGTAGGTCAGCTCCAGCTCCCCGGACGAGACGGCCACGGCGTCCGGCGTGCTCTCCGCCTGGGCCGCCACCAGCCCGTGCAGGCAGACGCCGGCCGGATAGTCGCGCGCCGTGTCGTTCCACTCCACCAGCACCTGCTGGCGCTCGCCGTCCATCAGCAGGAACAGGTCCCCCAGGGCGACGTCCGCATCGGCGGCAAAGGCCCGCAGCAGGGCCGCCAGATGCTCCTGCAGCCGGGCGATGACGGCCGGCTCGAAACGGCTGGCGTCGAACGCCATCCCCAGGGACAGCTCGGCGCCCGGGTTGATCCCCAGGGTCAAGGGGAAGCTCGTCAGGTCGGTCGGCGTCACCTCGGAGAGGGTGAGTCCCGGGAGCCCGACCGCCGCCTGGTCGAGCGGATAGTTCTCGAAGGCCAGGAGCGTGTCGAACAGCGTCGTGCCGGCGGGCAGCGCGCTCCACCTCTGGACCTCGAAGAGGGGGGCGTAGTCGTAGCGGTGCAGCTCGGCCTGGAGCTCCTGGATCTCGGCCAGCCAGGCCCCGAGACGCCTCTCCGGCGCCACCTCGACGCGCACCGGCAGGGTGTTGATGAAGGGGCCGACGATCGACTCGACCCCCGGCAGGTCCGGGGGCCGGCCGGCCACGACCGCGCCGAAGACCACGTCTCCGCGGCCGGTCCAGCGCGCCAGCAGCAGCGCCCAGGCCCCCTGCGCCAGCGTGTTCAGCGTCAGGCGCCGGCGCCGCGCCGCCTCGCGC
>JBKKAU010000653.1:0-10301 GCA_046714475.1 Thermoanaerobaculia bacterium | reverse complement strand
CCGGAAGGGCTCCCTCCCCTGGACGCGCGGGGAGGGGGCGTCCGGCTGGCATCAGGGCTTGGGCTCAGGCTCGCGCAGACAGAACCCAACGGCGACCTGGTTGTAATGACCGAGACAGGAGTCGCCCACCAAGGCTCGGTCCCGGGAGCTCAGCACGATCGTATAGCCGCAGGGGGTCATATTCTCGGGAGGGGCCCCGGTGTTCAGTCTCCAGGTCCCGCTGGTGCCAGTCGTCCCGATGGTGGGTGGGGAGAACGTCACCCCCGACGGGTCCACGGGATGGTCGGGCTGCGGGATGCCGCCGATGGTGATCTGGATGACGTCGATGCTCAGGCTGCCGAAGAAGTGGTCCGTCACCTCGTATTCGCCCTTGATGATGGCGCCGACCTCGACGTCGCCGCATTCGCTATGGGACGTAATACTGAGCCTGACCTGTGGACTCTTCGCCGGGAAAGGATCGCCGTGAACGTCGAGCTCGGTGTGCGGATAGCCGTTGTATACGTGTACCCGCTGGACCTGGCTGGGCGTGGCCATTGGCACATACGTCGCGCCGTTCCACACGAAACCCCGGACCTCGATGTCGTACTTTCCCTCGTCGAGGCCCCCCGCGTCCCAGACGGCAAGCATCCGCGGGTTGACCGCCTGGATGATGCCTTCGCGATAGAGGTAGTACTCCGCGCCGCCGATGGGCTGGATGGTCTGGGTGAGGGTAACCGGGTCCGGAGCGCTGGCCGGGAAAATCGCGATGTCGAATGGGGTGGTGAGCTGCGTGGGAGCCGCCGCCGATCCCACCTTGTGGACGAAGACCTGGTATGCGGGCGGGTGCTGACCCGGCAGGATATCGCCCGTGACAGGGTGGAAGTATGAGTCGGACTTCACCGTGAAATCGCCCTCGATGTAGATCGGACCGCCGAACGGGGAGTTGTTGCCGTTGGAGCAGTCGCCGGCGATGGAGGACGGCTGCGCGAAACCGCTGCCGTCGATCTTGGAGACAGTGACCCGGTTGATGCGCATGATGCGCACGCGCTGGTCGCCGAGCGGGACGTCGGTGATAATGGGCTGGATGTGGGTGTCCACCACGTTGCCCCACACCGGGTCGAAGTCGGGACCGGTGGGCGGCGTGTTCCAGGAGAGGATGGCGCGCAGCGGGATGCCGCGGATGTCGTCGCAGAGGTGCTCCGGGAGGTTGGCGCCGCGGAAGACCGCATAGCGCACCGGGTTGCCGGCGGACACGGCCGCCAAGTCGTGGACTCGCACCTGGGCGGTGCCCAGCGCGTGCCAGGAGCCGCCGTAAAAGGCCCAGAAGCCCACGTACTCCGTGCTGCCCGGGTCGCACAGGTCGCCCGAGTAGCCGCTGTTCCGCTTGATCGTAAGGACGCCGCTCAGGACGCGGGTCTCCGGGTTGTAGCCCACGCAGTCGAGCTCCTCGTACCTCCTGTCCCCCTTGGTGTTGAAGAGGTCGTCGAGGAACGAGGAGAGGTCGGTGAAGATGGAAGAGATGCCGGTGAGCACCGGGAGCGCCTTCTGCTCCGTTCCTTTTTGCGGGCCGCCGGTTTTCGCAAGCTGCGTGGCGCTCAGCGGCTGCGCGAGCAGCTTCTGCGCCTCGGCGAAGCCGAAACGGTGGCCGGGGACGTCCTGGCCCCGGTACTTCGCCTTGAGCGCTTCATAAGAGAGCTGCTGCGGTTGCGGGTTGAGCTTGACCGTCGCCGCGAGATCGATCGATTTGAGGATGGAGGGATCGATCGCCAGGAGCTTGTCCGAGATCAAGGTTCCGATCGAGACGTCGAAGAACCAGCGGGGCGCGATCTGCACCTTGACGTCGAGCACGTTGCCCCACGCCGGCGTCCAGCCCGGGTTGCCGGCCGGCGGCTCCAGGTTCCACGACAGGATGCCGCGCACCTCGACGATGCTCTCCACCGTGCAGTACTTCCGCGCTTCGTTCATCTCCATCTCGACGCTGTAGCTCACCGGCAGCGGGCTGCCCGCCGGCAGGTCGTGGCTGGTGAACGAGGCGACGCCGAGGTCGTGCCAACCGCCGGGCCGCCGGACGAAGAACCGGACGTACTCGGTCGAGCCGTCGGTACAGGTACCGCCGCCGTAGCCGGAGCTGCGTTTGATGTTGACGACCGCCTGCAGCTTCCTGCCCTCGGGGTGCAGGCCGATGCAGGTCAGCTCTTCATAGGCCCTGCTCTGGCTCAGGGCTTTGATCGATGGGAACCCCAGCTCGGGCATGTTGCCGAAATAGTTGGGGTTCTTGAGGACCAGCGCCTTGAAGTGAGCCCGTTCGGGCTCGATCTGCACCGCCGGTTGCACGACCTTCCTGTCGGACGCCGCCGGGGCGTCCCCTTTTTCCTTCTCGTCTTTCATGAGAGTTTCTCCTTCAGATTTCACATCGGGCTTCGATGCCTCTTTCGAGGCCTTCGCCGGCCGCGGTCGATTTCTGACAGGAAAAATGGAAGTCCACCCCCGCCCGGCGGGCGAGGGTGGATGGAAAGGTTTTCAGCGTGCGACGAGGACCGGGCTCTGATGGGAGGTCGTGGGGGAGACGCCGGGTTCCTGGACGACGAAGCCAAGGGTCACCGTCGTCCTTTCATCGAGTTGGACGTCGCCCGGCATCCGGATCTCGTGTACGAAAGTCTCTCCCGCGGAGCAGTAGGAACGGCCGAAATCGACGCTGATCCTCCGGGTCGTGGAATCCGGCGGATCGAACCGCTCGATGTCCAGCGTGGCATCGGTCAGGCAGCCGCCCGGCCAGTCCTCCCGGATCACCCCGTGGAGTATGTAGATCTCCGGCGACGGGCTCGAGGACCTGTTCGCAGCCAGGGCTATGTTCCGGGGCCCGTCGTCCCGAGGGGGCACGATCACGCAGTTCGGGCACGGGGTGTCCCCGGGTTGGGAGAAGAGCCACGGCTGCGAGGTGATGCCGAAAAACCGGTCCGAAGGGCAGAGAGGCGGCGAGGAGGAGCCGCCGTGGCGAATCATCCTCGTCGCCAGGCAGGGGCGCGTGACGTCGACGAGCTCCGAGCCATCGGTGGCTTTTTTGCGGGAGAACGTCAGGAGGTCGGAAAGGAGCGGGCGTTCCGACGTCCGGCCGCAGCGGGAGCGGGCGCGCTCCTGACACGTGGGAGAGTCCGGATCACAGGCCGCCGCCTCGAGGGCCGAGCAGAGCGACAGCTGGTGGACCGGGGGAGCGACCGGCCCGCCGAACCAGAAATTCGCCGGGAAGGGCCGCACGTCGCCGCTCGCGTCGAGGATCTCCATCAGCTCGTGGGCGTCGAGACGGGGACGGGTCTTCCACACCACCGCGGCGATCGAGGAGACGACGGCGGTGGCCACGGAGCTGCCGGTGTAGACCGCCGTGGGCTCGCGGGGGTCGAGAGAGTCCACCACGGCGTGGTCGGCGTAGGCGACCCGCCGCGGCAGCCCTCCGATCCGGGCATTGGCCAGAGGCCAGCCCTCGGACTGCACGCCGCCCACGGCATAGAGGAGCGGCCTATTCCGCGGTCTGCCGCAGCCCTCCTCCTCGCGCCGTCCCTCCCACGCGGCCGGCAGGAGGGGGCCGGACTTCGGATAGGGGCTCGGATAGGGGCCGTACTGCCGGTTGCCCGCCGCCGCCAGGACCAGTGCGCCATGCCGGGACGCGTATTCGAGAGCATGATAGACCGCCTGGACGCCCGCCGGCATCTCGCAGACCCTTTCCTCGGACAGCCCGCCGAAGAGGTCTCCGTCCCAGGCCACCGACAGGTTGAGCACGAGATGCAGGGCCGGATCGTGATCCTGCCAATCGACCACCTCGTTCTTGATGGCCGCGGCGAGATCGCTCAGGGTGCCGACGGAGCCACCGCCCCTGCCGTTCTTGTCCAACTCGTCGCCGACGATCGTGGTCTGGTCCTGATCCAATGGATCGAAATGGGTGACGCGGAGCGCCAGCTGGGTGGTGATCTTGGCGGCGCAGCCTTCCTTTCCGCAGACCAGGCGGCGGGCGATGTGGGCGAGAGTGTAGCCGTGCCGTGAACGGCCGGACCTCGTGGGGAAGTCCTGACTGCTCGGCTGGCTGTCCACGAAGGCCAGGCGCACGGCCGGCGGCCCGCCGACGGCGGAGACGGTCTCCGCGGGGCCGATCACCTGGGACAGGAAGTGCGTGGCAAGAGGCTTCCGCGTCACGGCCTCCAGCCTCGGCGGAGCGGAGGTTGCGAGGGCCGCGCAGTCCCGGTCGAACCGTACGAATTCGGCTCTCGCCGGCGGAGCTCCTTGCGTCTGCGGCCCCTCGGCCTCGTACACGCAGAAGCGCTTGAGCTCCTCGACCACCTCGGCGATCTCGCGGGAGGAGGCGCCGTAAGAGTACTGCCGAGGATAATTGCGGCCGAACAGGGGGCTCTCCTTCCATCCCGGGATCTCCGGGCAGGCGCCTCCGGGCTTGCGCATGATCCCTATCCAACGCCAGTCGGCGCAAGCCTTCGAGATGTCGATGGAAGACGCCTGGGGAGGCTGGCCCGTTGAAGGCTGCAGGAGCGTCGTGCAGGTGCCCAGTCCGATCGCGATCATGGAAGCGATCAAAAGGAGATACCTTCGTCTCATAATTCATGTCTCCTTATCGGTGTGACGCCAGAGGTGGGTTCGATTAGGCGTCATGGAGATCCTTCGCCGCGGCAGCGCGGTTTCTGACAAGAAGACGACGAGGCGCTCCTGCTCAGGGCTCGAAAAGGCGGAAGGCGGCCCAATCCGCTTGGGGATTGCGCTGGCGCCAGGCGAGTTGGGCGCGCTGCAAGGCCATGGCGGGGTCCTGGTCCCATTGCCGGTAGAGCTCGGCGAAGAGCTCGGGCACGGTGAGGTCGTCGGCGGGCCGGGTGGAGGCGATGACGGCCCGCGAGCCGGCGAGGAGGAAGGCTTGCGCCAGGCCGAGGCCCTCGACGGAAGCCTCGGCAGAAGAGCGGCCGCCGTCGCAGGCCGAAAGGACGACCCAGGCCGGCACCCGGCCGAGCGCCAGGAGGTCGCCGAGCGTCAGCCGGGTCTCCTCGGCGAGGAGCAGGCTGCTGTCCCAACCACCGAACCCGGAGAAGACGCCATGGCCGGCGTAGTGCAGGAGGTCCACGGTTGCCAGCCGGCCTCGCACGGCCTCTGCCGAGGCCACCGCGGCTGTCAGCGTCTCAACGGTCCAAGGCTTGGCGCGGGATTCGAGAGTCTTCCGGACTGTCTGCGCTTCTTCCCGGGCTCCCAGCAGGTTGCTCTGGGGGTCCGTCACCAGGAGAGCGCGCCTTCCCGGGGTATCCGACGGAGCGAGGGGAGCGGGGAGGTCCAGGCCATAGACGACCGGCCGGCCCGCCAGGAGGACGTCCCCGGCGAACGGCAGCGCGTGAAAGTCGACGTCCTGGAGGGGGCCGCTGGGCAGGATGCGGATGCGCTTCGCCCGTTCGATCGCGGGGCTGAATGGGAGCAGCAGCCGCAGGGACAGCTCCTCGGTCTGAGACTGGGACAGGACTTCTGGCGGTAGCTTGAAGACGTGGAACTGGATCGTCTTTGGGCTCGCCGCGAAGCCGACCCAGTCGCCGCCGGGGAGCGGATGGTAGGCGAGGAGCAGTTCTCCCGCGCGCAGCGGCGGCATCTCGTCCCGCTGCGCTCCGGGGACTCTGAGAAGCAGGAAGGCTTGGTCCAGGAGCTGTTTCAGCTCCTCGGCTTGCGATGCTCTCGCAGCCCGCTCGCGGCGCAGCCGGTCGGTGGGGAGCGTCCAGTCGTCCTTGGCCTGCTTATCGAGGGCGGTCCGCTTCTCCTGGTACTCCGTTAGAAGGCGATCCCATTCCACCCGTTGGGCCGACGCCAGGTCGGCCAAGCGGTCGCTACGCTCCAACTGCCGCAGCATCCGGGAGCGGGCCTGGCGCGCCACGAGCAGGGCGTCCGCGGTCCGGCGCTGTTTCAGGAGAAGGTCGACGTGCAGGCTCACGACCGCCTGGCGCATAGCCATGAAGGTCTCCCGTCCTTCATGGAGAGGCACCTGGAGGCTCTGCTCGTCCAGCAAGGCTTCCACTTTTTCGAGCGCTTCCAGGGCGGCGTTCCGGTGCCCCAGATCTTCAAGGGCCTGCGCCTGGCCGAAGGCAGCTCGCCACCCGTCGGGAGAGCTCGCCGCCAGGGCGAGGCTCTCGTGACGCTCGAACAGGCGCAGTGCCTCGTCGGGCCGCTGCTCCCGCAGGGCAATTCGCGCCTCCAAATCGAGCCACCAAAGTCTGTAGAAAAGAGACGCATGCTGTTCCAGTCCGCGGGCCTGGCCCAGCCATTCCCTCGCCTTTGGCAGACGGCCCTCCTGCAGATGGGCCAGGGCAAGGTTGATCAGGACGTTCAGCTCTTTGTCGGGTGTGAAGCGGGTGTCGTTCTTGTACTTTTCCAGCGCCTTTTCGAACAGGGGCGTAGGATCTGGAAAATCCTCGCCAGCCTCGCGGGCCAGCAGCGCGGACCAGGCCTGGTTGTTGAGGAGCTGGCCTTCCTCGTAAGAATCGCGGAACTTTGGTGCCCGGCCCAGACGCTCGAAGGTCTCGGCGGCCTCACGGTAGCGGCCCACCGCGAGCAGAAGCAGGCCTAGCTGCTGTTGGGCCAGCCATAGGAGGCGTTCGTCCCGCAGCACCCGCTCCGCAATCTCCAGGGCCTTGTGGGTTTCGGTCAAGGCGGAGCGGTAATCACCCTCCTTCTCAGCGAGCACGCCACGGTAATAAGCGATGAGATATCGGGATTCCCCAGGTGTCTTGGTGGGCAGCAGAAGCAGAAGCCGGTTCAGCTCCTCCCTGGCCTCCGTGAACTGGCGATCCTCAATGCGGCCATACAAGAGTCGCGTCGTCTGGTCGACTTCGCCGATCACGTCCTGGGAGCCCCCTTGCCGCCTCTGCTGAACCTCTGTGCCGAGAGCCAGAGACCACGTCGCGTATCCATCCCGGGCCTCGACGAGCACGTCCAGCCTCTCCGCCCCGGGAGGGACTTTGAAGGAGAATTGCTGTCCTTCCCGGACGGGTTGACCGACCGCGTCGATCCGCTCTCCCCCCGCCCGGATCTCGATCCGCGCTTCCGGACGGTCCCGGACCCACAGCCACAACAGGCCCTTCGATCCGAGCACGCAGACGGGACCCGGTATCAGTACGGCCTGGCAGCCGGCGTACTCCACTTCCAGCGGGACCGTGGATTCGGGTGGAGGATCGACGCAGGCCGCGAGGACCGCGGAGAGGAGGAGGAGAGCGCTTGGGAGAGGGCGTGGGGGAGACACGGCTAGGGGCCTCGGGTTTGGATACGGATGTCTTGCGGCATGGCCACCCAGTCCCGCTGCCGGGTGGAGACCTTTGTGGAGAGAGCCCGTAGGTCGGCAGGGTCCGGCAGCTTGCCGCTCCGGCCGGCGATGGCCCACAGGGTCCAGATCCCGGTCCGGAGGTCTCTGGGGAAAATGCCGTCCATCTTGACCGCACCGCTGCGATCGACCTGGCTTTGGACCTCCAGGCGGCGCAGCTCCTCGCCCTGGATCAGGAGGCACCGCGCCTCCAGCTCTCCCATCCGGAACGAGGCTGCCGTCTTGGGGCGGAGGACCACCTCGAACGGGTAGCCCGGTGCGAAGACCGGGGCCTTCGCCGTCTCGCTCTCCTCGCCGCGCAGGGTGCTGACGCCTAAGACCTCCATCTGATAATGGGGGAGCGGCGCCGGCGGCCGGGCGAAGACCACCAGGAGGGCGGCCGCCGCGGCCACGGCCGTGCCCCAGCCGGCGATATGGGTGCGACTGGGGAAGGTCAGCAGCTTCGCAGGGACGGGCGGGCGGGCCTGCTCCTGGATCGCCTGGTCGACGCTGGCCTGGAAGTCCGGTCCGAGCGGGCGGAAGGCCTCGTAGGCCTCGCGGGCCTCCTCGGAGGTCTCGGCCAGGGCGCGCAGCTCCGCCTCCTCCTCCGTGGAGAGCTCGCCGCCGCTCAAGCGATCCCAACGCTCGTCGAGCCGGCTCCGTTCTTCGGCTTCTTGCTCTCGGTTCACCTCGGCCAGCTCCCGCAACCAACGGTCGTTGCTCATCACCTTCTGTCCCTCAGGGGTTTTCGCGGCTCGGGATGGTTTTCTGACGGCTCGTCGAGCAACCGCCGGGCCAGGCGGCGCAGTCGGCTGCGCCAGGCATAGACGGCGTCGGGGCTCATCCCCGTCCGCCGGGTCACCTCTTCGAGCGGCAGCTCGCGCAGGAAGAGGAGGTCGAAGAGCTGCCGGCCCAGGGGGCTCAGCTCGGCGGTCAGCCGGTGCAGCAGGAGCTTGAGCTGCTCGCGCGACGCGACGATCTCCTCGGGCCCGTGCTCCGGAGCCGAGGACGCCTGGTCCATGTCCTCGGCCAGGGTGGGGTCCTCCTTCCACGGGCTCCGCTTGCCGCTGCGCAGGATCGACGCCGTCTGCCGCTCCGCGACGAGCCCGACGAAGTTGAGCAGGCTCAAGCCCCGTTCCGGCTGCCAGCCGCGGAGCACCCTCCCCTCCTCGGCGAACAGCACGAGGAAGATCTCCTGGGTGAGGTCCTCGACCTCCTGCCGGACGTTGCGCCCGGCGGCCGTGCCGGTGCGCCGCAGGAGGAGACCGCGGGCCACCCGGCTCTGGATGACCGGCGTCAGCGTCCGGACGAACCGGTTGAGCGCCGGCTCGTCACCGGCCAGCGCCTTCCGCACCTCGTCCTGTATGGTGTCGTCGTCCATCCGCACTTTCGAGGATGATGTCTTTATTATAGATCCAGGCGCCGAGCGCCGGTCCATCCTGTTGATAGATAATCCCCCCCGTGCCGAACTATCGCCTGACTCTCGAATACGAAGGGACCCGCTACCGGGGGTGGCAGGAGCAGCAGAACGCGCGCTCGGTGACGGGCGAGTTGCGCCGGGCCTTCCAGGAGGCCGGCGCGGTTGTGCGGGAGATGGGCGGCGCCGGCCGCACCGACGCCGGCGTCCATGCCCTCGCCCAGACCGCCCACCTGCGGCTCCTGAAACCGGTCGACCCGGAGGCCTTCCGCCGCCAGGTCAACGACCTCCTCCCCCCGGATATCCACCTCCTCACCCTGACGCCGGCGCCCGACCGCTTCCACGCCCGGCACGACGCCGTCTCCCGCTCCTACCTCTACCAGATCTCCCGGCGGCGCACGGCGCTCGCCAAGCGCGGCGTCTGGTGGGTCAAGCGCCCGCTCGACGTCCGGGCCATGGGCGAGGCCGCGGCGCTGCTGCCCGGCCGCCACGACTTCCGCCTCTTCTGCGAGAAGCCGGCCGAGCAGACCAGCACGATCGTGGTGGTCGAGAGCGTCGCGCTGGAGACCGCGGGCGCCCTGATCCTGGTCCGCCTCGCCGCCTCGCACTTCCTCTGGAAGATGGTCCGCCGCGTCGTCGGCACCCTGGTCCAGGTCGGAGCCGGCGACCTCGACCTCGCCGGCTTCAGGGCCCTGCTCGCCGGTCATCCCTCTCGCGGCGGTAAGGGCCTGCCCGCCGAATGGACCGCGCCGCCTTCAGGGCTGTTCCTGGAGCGGGTCCTCTACCCGGGCGACCCGCCGCTCGGGCCGCTCGAGCCGGCGATGCCGGTGCCGGCGGAAGATCTTTTCGCCGGAGACGCGACGTTTTCTCCCCCTCCTCCGTATAAAGAAGTGTAGGCAGCTTCAAAAACCCCGGCGGGCGGAACCCTCCTGGAGCTCAACCCAGGGGGTCCGGCCGGGGAAACCCTGAGCAGGACCGATGACTTTCCGGCGCCGATGACGGCGCCGGTGTTTGAGCCATACGGCTCAGAAAGGAGAAGTTGTGTCGGAAGAAAGGACTCATGCGGGGAAGAAGGGGAGCTGGCAGCGGCTGGCCACGTCCCTGGAGGCGAACGGCACGGAGCTCGGCCATCTGGAAGGGCATCGGACCAAGTTCTCGACGCTGTTGGGCCGGGTGCACGAAATCACCCAGGAGCAGTCCGCCCTCGCGGCCAACAAGCAGGAGCTCTCGAAGCAGCTCCAGACGCTGATGGACGAGACGGGGCGGCTGGCGACCACCCTGCGTATGGCGGTCAAGGAGCATTACGGCCCCCGGTCGGAGAAGCTGACCGAGTTCGGACTGCAGCCGTTCCGCGGCCGAGCGCGCAAGGAAAAGCCGCTGCCGCCTCCCGAGGATCCCCAGGCCGAAAGCTGACCCCCATCGTTTCAATTCCTTCGAGGGAGGCTTGAACGCCTCCCTCTTTTTGGTGCGCCCGGCATGGGCATCGACTTGGAGGTGTAAGTCCTCCCGGAACTTGGTCACAGGGACCGAAGCGACCCGCAAGGTGGCGACCGTGAGGGGACCGCTGAAGGAAGCGGCTAGCGA
>JBKKAU010000652.1:0-3752 GCA_046714475.1 Thermoanaerobaculia bacterium | reverse complement strand
CCCCCGCCGTCCTGCGGCTGCCGACCGACCGGCCGCGGCCGGCCGGACCGCCGGGCGCCGGCGCGTCGCGCACCGTGGAGCTGTCGGAGGGGCTCAACCGCTCCCTGCGCGCCCTCGCCCGCCGCGTGGGCGCCACCCTGTTCATGGTCCTCTTCGCGGCGTGGACCGCCGTCCTGCGTCACTTCACCGGCCAGGAGGACCTGGTCCTCGGCTCCACCATCGCCAACCGCAACCGCGCCGAGACCGAAGGGCTGATCGGCTTCTTCGTCAACCTGCTGCCGCTGCGCGCCGATCTCGCGGGCGACCCCGAGGTCCGGGAGCTGCTCGCCCGGGTGCGCGAGGCCACGCTCGGGGCCGATGCCCACCAGGACGTGCCGTTCGAGACGCTGGTGCAGGAGCTGGGGATCGAGCGGGTTCCCGGCCTGCCGCCGCTGGTGCAGGCGGTGATCGACTTCCAGGCCGCCCCGCCGGGCCTCCCCGAGCTGCCCGGGGTCGCCCTGTCCGAGCTGGCGGAGGTCGGCGGGGCGGCGGCTAAGTTCGACCTCGTCCTGATCGCGGTCGATCCGGGGGGGCCGGGAGACCCGGGGAGAGGCCTGAGCTGTACCCTTCGTTATCGGACCGACCTCTTCTACGCCTCGACCGCCGCCGGCCTGCTCGACGGGCTCGAGCTTTGCCTGGATCTCGCGGCGCGCCACCCGGAGGCCCGGCTGGGCACGCTGCTCGATGCCCTCGCCGAGCGGGTGCGCCACCGCGACCAGGAGGCCCGTGAGGCGATCGAGCAGAGGCGTCTCGGCAGGTCCTGGCGGACCCGCCCCCAACCCATGGCCATCCAGGAGATGGAAGGAGGAACCTGACATGCCGCGCCGCATCCTCACCGCCATGGCCGGGCCCTGCAGCGACCGCAACCCATGAGCCCCGAGACCCTTGAAGCCACCGAGGCGTTCCGGATCTCGCCGCAGCAGGAGCGGGTCTGGCGGCTGCAGCGCGCCGGCGCCAATGGCGCCTACCGCGCCCGCCTCGTCCTGCGCATCGAGGGGGACCTCGACCCGGCCGCCCTGCGGCGGGCGTGGAGCGATCTCGAGGAGCGGCACGAGGCGCTGCGCACCCGGCTCCCCCTGCTGTCCTGGCTCAATCGACCGGTCCAGATCCTGGACGGCGGCGCGGAGTGGCTGGATGATCCGGCCGGCCTGGAGCGCCCCTTCGCCTTCGACCGCGGGCCGACCGCCCGCCTTCACCTGCTCCGCGATGGCTCCACGCACCGCAGCCACCGGCTGACGGTCGACCTGCCTGCCCACCTCGCTGACGCGCAGGGGCTCGCCAACCTGGCGCGCGAGCTGGCCCGCTGCTACGGCGCGCGGCGCGGCGGCCCCGCCCTCGATGCCCTCGCCGCCCTCGATGCTCTCGACGAGGAGCCGGTCCCCTATACCGTGGTCGCCGATTGGTGGAACGAGTTCCTGGAGTCCGGGGACGCCGAGGCCGGCAAGCGGCACTGGCGAAGCCTGGACTACGGCGAGCTGCCGGCGCTGCGCCTGCCCGAAGAGCGCGATGGCGCGGCCTTCGACCCGCGCTGCGTGCCGTTGCGGCGGCTCGACCGTCTGGCAGCGGGTCCGCCGGCACTCCTCCTCGCCGCCTGGCAGGCGCTCCTCGGCCGCCTCACCGGCCGGACGCGGTTCCTGGTCGGCGTGGCCTGCGACGGCCGCACGGACGAGGAGCTGGCCGCCGCGCTCGGCCTCTTCGCCCGCTGGCTGCCGGTCCCCTGCGACCTTGAGGCGGACGCCCGCTTCGACGCCCTGGCGGCCCGCGCCCAGGCCTCCTGGGATGAGGCGCGCCAGTGGCAGGAGTGCTTCGCCTGGGAAGAGACCGGCGCGCCGGCCGGACGCGGCGAGGAGGTCCCGGTCCTGCCCTTCGGCTTCGACGTCCAGGAGCCGGCGCCCGCCGTCACCGCCGGCGGCGCGACGTTCACCATCGAGAGCCGAACCGCCGTCGTCGACCGCTTCACCGTCCGGCTGAGCCGCGTCCCCGGCGGCTGCGAGATCTGGTACGACGCCGCGCGGCTCGACCGGAGCCAGGCCGAGCTCCTCGCCGAGCGGCTCGACGCCCTGCTGGGGGCCATCGAGGCCGACCCTGGCGCCGCGGTGGAGGATCTGGATGTCGTGGCGCCTGCCGAGCGCCGCCGGCTGCTCGTCGACTGGAACGACACGGCGCTCGACCTGCCGCTCAGCCGCTGCCTGCACGAGCTGTTCGCCGAGCAGGCGGCGCGCACGCCCGACCGCGTCGCGGTCGCCGGGGAGGGGGTGGAGGTCACCTTCGCCGAGCTGGACGCCCGCGCCGGCCGGCTGGCCCGGGCGCTGCGCCGCCTCGGCCTGGGCCCCGAGGGACTCGCCGCCGTCTGCCTGGAGCGCTCCGTGGACCTCGCCGTCGCCCTGCTCGGCGTGCTCAAGGCCGGCGGCGCCTGGCTGCCGCTCGACCCCGGATACCCGGAGGAGCGGCTGGCCTTCATGCTGCGCGACGCCGCTCCCCGGGTCCTGATCACCCGCGCCGAGCTGCGCGACGGCCTGCACGGTCTCCGGGAAGAGGTACCGGCGGTGCTCGACCTGGAGCGCGACGCAGAGGCGCTGGAGCGCGAGAGCGATCCGCCGCCGCCGGCAGAGGTGGGGCAGGACAACCTCGCCTACGTCCTCTATACCTCGGGCTCGACCGGACGTCCCAAGGGGGTCATGGTCCGGCACCGCTCGATCGCCAACCGCCTCCTCTGGATGCTCTCGGCGCTCCCCCTCGCCGGCGACGACCGGGTGCTCCAGAAGACGCCGTTCAGCTTCGACGCCTCGATCTGGGAGCTGTTCTGCCCGCTGCTCGCCGGCGCCCGGCTGGTGATGGCCCGGCCCGGCGGGCACCAGGACAGCGGCTACCTGGTCGGCGCGGTCGCCCGCGAGGAGGTCACCGTCCTGCAGCTCGTGCCGTCGCTGCTCGGCGTCGTGGTGGAGGAGCCGGGCTTCCCGGCCTGCGCCTCGTTGCGGCGGATGCTCTGCGGCGGCGAGGCGCTGCCCGCCGACCTCGCGGCGCGCTTCCACGCCCGCCACCCCACGGCCGCGCTCTACAACCTCTACGGCCCGACCGAGACGGCGATCGACGCCACCTGGTGGCCCTGCGAGCGGGGGGAGGCCGCGCCCGTGCCGATCGGCCGGCCGCTCGCCAACGTCCGGGTCCACCTGCTGGACCGCCGCGGCCTCCTGGCGCCGCAGGGTGTGCCCGCGGAGCTGCACGTGGCCGGCGAAGGCCTCGCCCGCGGCTACCTGGCGCGGCCGGACCTCACCGCCGAGCGCTTCGTCCCCGATCCCCTGGCCCCCCGGCCCGGCGCGCGCCTGTACCGCACCGGCGACCTCGCCCGCCGGCGGCCGGACGGCGCCCTCGAGTTCCTCGGCCGCATCGACGGCCAGGTCAAGCTGCGCGGCTTCCGTATCGAGATGGGGGAGATCGAGGCGCGGCTCCGGCAGCTCCCCGGCGTCCGCGAGAGCGCCGTGGACCTCCGCCGGGACCAGCTCGGCGGCCAGCGCCTGATCGCCTGGATCGTCCCCGACCCTCCCGCCGGCACGAACGGGGAGGGGCGGCGGCGCGCCGTGGCGGTCACGCCCGAGGGCCTGCGCGAGGCGCTCGCCGCGCAGCTGCCGGAGCTCATGGTCCCGGCGGCCTTCGTGCTGGTCGACGCGCTGCCGCGGACGCCGAGCGGCAAGCTCGACCGCGCGGCGCTCCCC
>JBKKAU010000651.1:0-3060 GCA_046714475.1 Thermoanaerobaculia bacterium | reverse complement strand
GTCGAGCAGCGCCCGGCAGGCGAGGTGGACGGCGACCAGCGAGGTCGAGCAGGCGGTCTGGACGGTGAAGCTGGGGCCGGTGAGGCCGAGCTTGTAGGAGACGCGGGTGGCGAGGAAGTCCTTGTCGATGGCCACCTTGGCCTGGAGGGCGCCGAGGCCGCGCACCACCTCCTGGTTGGAGTAGAGGTTCCACTGGTAGCCGCTCAGGCCCGCGCCGCCGTAGACGCCGACCCGCCCGCGGCAGGCCGCCGGGTCGTAGCCGGCGGTCTCCAGCGCCTCCCAGGCGTGCTCCAGGAACAGCCGGTGCTGCGGGTCGGTCGCCTCGGCCTCGCGCGGGGTGAAGCCGAAGAAACCGGCGTCGAACAGGTCGGTGCCTTCGCAGGCGGCGATCGCGCGGACGTAGGACGGCGAGGCGGCCAGGTCGGGTCCGATCCCGGCAAGCGCCAGCTCGCCGTCGGTCAGGAAGCGGACCGCTTCGACGCCCTGGAGCAGGTTGGCCCAGAGCGCCTCGACGGTCGCCGCGCCCGGGAAGCGGCCGGACATGCCGATCACGGCGACGTCGCCGGAAGCCGGCGCTTCGCGGCGCCCGGCGGGGGCGACGGCAGGGACCGGGGCCTCCTCCCCTGGCGGCGGCTGCAGGTGGGCGGCGAGCGACGAGACGGTCGGGTGGCGGAAGAGGTCGAGCACCTGGACCCGCGGGAAACTCTCGCGCAGCCTCTCGTGGACCTGGACGAGGAGCAGCGAGTGGCCGCCGAGGTCGAAGAAGTTGTCGTCCGGCCCGACGGCCGGGAGCCCGAGCACCTCGCGCCAGACGGCGGCGACCGCCTCTTCGGCTTCGCCGCGCGGGACGGCCGGAGAGGCCGGCGGGGCCTCGGGCCGGATGCGTGTCAGGGCGCGGCGGTCGACCTTGCCGTTGGCGGTCAGCGGCAGGGCGTCGAGGACCACGAACGCCGCCGGCACCATGTAGGCGGGCAGCTTGCCGCGCAGCCAGGCGGCCAGGGCCTCGGGCGGCGCTTCGGCTTCCACGTAGGCCACCAGCCGGCGGTCGCCCGGCGCGTCCTCGCGCACCAGCACGGCGCAGGTCCGCACCGCCGGATGATCGGTCAGCACGGCTTCGATCTCCCCCGGCTCCAGGCGGAAGCCGCGGACCTTGACCTGCCGGTCGACGCGGCCGAGGAACTCGATACGGCCGTCGGAGAGGTGGCGGGCGCGGTCGCCGGTCAGGTAGAGGCGCGCCCCCGGGACCGTGCTCCAGGGGTCGGGCAGGAAGAGCGCGGCGGTCTGCCGGGGCCGTCCCAGGTAGCCGCGGGCGACGCCGAGGCCGCCGACGCACAGCTCGCCGGCGACGCCCAGCGGCACGGGCTGGAGACGGTCGTCGAGCAGGTGGACGCGGACGTTGTCGAGCGGCCGGCCGATCGGCGGCGCGCCTTCGGACGGCTGGACCGGCGCGGCCGTGGCGGCCGTGGCGGCGACGGTGCCCTCGGTCGGGCCGTAGAGGTTGAGGATGCGGAAGGGCAGGGGGAGCGCGGGGACGCGGTTCAGCCGGTCGCCGCCGATCGCCAGGATCCGCAGCGACAACCCCGCGGCCCGTCCGGGCGCCTTCTCGATGCCGCCGAGCACGATCTCGGCGAGCGGCGTCGGCAGCAGACAGACGGTGATCGCCGAGGCCGCGAGACGGGCGAGCAGGTCGTCCGGGGAGAGGCGGACCTCCTCCTCGACGACCTCGACGGCGGCGCCGGCCGTCAGGCAGGGCCAGAGCTCGATGATGGTGGCGTCGAAGCCCTGGCCGGCGAGATGGGTGGAGCGGTCGGCCGCCGTGATGCCGAACCGGCGTTGCTGCCAGGCGATGTAGTTGGAGAGCGCGCGGTGCTCGATGCCGACGCCTTTCGGCTTGCCCGTCGAGCCGGAGGTGTAGATGACGTAGCAGAGGTCTTCCGGCGTGACCGGGACCCCCGCCTCGCCGGCCTCCAGGCCGCCGCCGGCGCTCAGGTCGACCTCATCGAGACAGATCGGCTCGGCTCCGGCTCCGGCCAGCGCCGGCCGGGCGTCGAGCTGGGAGCGCCGGGTGAGGAGCACCTTGGCCCCCGAGTCTTCCATCATGAAACGCAGCCGCTCGTCGGGGTGGGCCGGGTCGAGCGGCACATAGGCCGCCCCCGCCTTCAACACGCCGAGCATCGCGGTCAGCGCCAGGGCGGAGCGCTCCAGACAGATCGCGACCCGGTCCTCGACGCCGACCCCGCGGGCCCGGAGCAGGGCGCGGAGCCGCCCGGCTCGCGCCTCCCATTCGCCGTAGGTCAGCGGCTCCGGCCCGGCCTGGCGGTCGAAGATAGCCGGCGCGTCCGGCGCGCGCCGCGCCAGCGCCGCGACGGCTTCGTGGACCATCGGCAGACCGTCCACCTCCACCGCGGTGTCGTTCCACTCCACCTCCAGCTGGTGGAGCTCGGCCGCGGAGAGGAGAGGCAGGCCGGACAGCGGCCGTCCCGGGTCGGCGACGGCCCCCTGGAGGAGGTTGGCGTACCCGCCGAGCAGGCGCTGGACGGTAGGAGCGTCGAACAGCGCGGCGGCGAACTGGGCGCTCAGGGTGAGACGGCCCTCCTCCTCGACCGCGAACAGCGCCAGGTCGAACTTCGCCGGCCCGCCTCCCCCCTGGAGGAGGGGCGAGAGGGTCAGCCCCGGCAGGGCGAGGCCCGAAACGGGCGCGTTCTGCAGCGCGAAAGAGACCTGGAAGAGCGGCGTCAACGCCAGGTCGCGCTCCGGCTTGAGCTCCTCGACCAGCCTCTCCAGGGGCAGCTCCTGGTGAGCGAAGGCGCCGACCGCGGTCTCGCGGGCGCGGTCCAGCAGCTCCAGGAACGGCGGATCGCCGGCCAGGCGGGTGCGCAGGACCAGGGTGTTGACGAAGTAGCCGATCAGCCCTTCGATCTCGGGCCGGTCGCGGTTGGCCACCGGCGCGCCGACCACGACGTCGGTCTGGCCGGTGACGCGGGCGAGAAGGGCCTGGAAGGCGGCGAGCAGGACGGTGAACAGGGTGGCGCCGCGCGGCTCGCCGAGCCGGGCGAGCGC
>JBKKAU010000650.1:0-14604 GCA_046714475.1 Thermoanaerobaculia bacterium | reverse complement strand
CCCAGGGTTTCCACCCTGGGCTACAAAGAAGGGCGCCCTCCGGGCTTCCCTTCCCCCTTCTCCCTACCAAAGTTAGCGCCTATGGGCCGGGGGTGAGCGCCGCCCCGACCGCCCCGCAAAACGCGCCCTCCGGCAGGAACCGCGCCTCGCAGCCGCCCAGCGCTACGGTCAACCGCAGGATCTCCTCGAGCGCCGGGTTGTCCGTCAGGGGGCTGCCGCCGAGCACCACGGTCTCGACGGCCAGGCCCTGGGCCACCGCCGCGCAGAGGAGCCCGAGGCTCTCGCCGATCAGCCCCATCAGCGCGTGCGCCAGATCGGCGGGGTCCCTCGACTCCAGCTTGGCGAAGTTCGAGGCGGTGAGGTCGAGCGGCAGCGCGATGCCGCCTTCGGGGTAGACGTCGCGCACCCGGAGGTCCACCCGGCCGCGGTCGCCGCGGGCCGCGAGCGCGGCGGCCTCCGCGAACGACTCCGCGCCGCAGAGGAGCCGCCCCAATCCCAGCAGCGTGCCCCCTCCGAGCGCCGAGCCGCCGGCCCGCGCCGCCGTCCGGCCGTCGACCGCGAGGATCGAGGTGCCGGTCCCCAGGCTGACGAGCAGATACCGTGGCGGCAGGCTCCACCCGGCCCGCTTCGCGAGCTCCGGCGCGCCGCGCGCCCAGGCTTCGAACTCGGGGTGCTGTACGACGGCGATGCCGTCGAGGGCCGCCGCGAGCCGCGCCGCGCCCCCTCCGGTGACGTGGACTTTTGGGGGGTTCCACTCGCCGATCCGGCCTCGCACGCTATCGATCGCGCCGGCGGGGAAGACCGCGGTCTCCAGGCCGTCCTCGCGCGGCAGGGCGAGCTTCCAGAGAGTGGCGCCCGCGTCGATCCCCAAGACGCCGGGCTCACTGTTCGTCCCGGTCACCTTCCGGCTCTTGCGGCTTGTCGTAGGGGTCCGTCTCGTCGGTTTCAAGAATGAGGTGGCGCTTCCCCTTAGGCGAGATAAACGTCTTCTCGGAGAGGATGGAGCCCGGCGCCGGCCAGCCTGGCCGGGGCGGTGTCGCCGGCGGCTCGTCCTTCCCCTTTTTGCCCGATCGCGGCATGGAGGGTCCTCCTCAGGGCTCGAACACGATCTCCGTGATGGGGTGAACCTCCCAGATCGTCGGGATGTGAGCCCTGAGGCTCTGGGGTCCGGGGTGGGAACCGGTGGCGTGGCTCATGTCGAAGAACAACGACCCCTCGATATCGACCTCGAACGGTTCGGGGTAGAACTGATAGCGCTCCCCCGGCAGATCCTCGCCGAAGAAACCCTTGTAGGCGTCGCGGGCCGCCTTCAACCGGCGGAAGGAGGCGCTGCGCGTGGACGGCAGACCGGACAGCTCCATGGTCATGAACATCGGAGGCTCCTCGCCCGGCGCCCGGCCCAGGATGAGATGAAAATCGTTGTCGTCTTCCCGGCTCGCGGCGTAGAGGAAGGTGCGGACCCGAACGTTCCGGTTCTCTTCCTCGACCCGGCCGGAATCGATGCCGGTCGTGATCTCCGGGTCGTGACGCTCCATGTCCTCGTCCGCGGGGAGGGAGTCGATCAGGTCTTTGAGGTCGTCGAACTCCTCGATCTCGGCGTCGGCGATGGAGATCTTGGCGGCTTTGCGCGCCGTGCCCATGAACTTGTCCCCCGGGGTACGCCTTACCGCCCTTTCGAGCCGGTCGTAGGGATCCGTTTCGTTGGTCACGAGGATGCGGTACTGCCTGGGGATGGCCCGCGTCGCCCGCCTCGCATCGACCGGCGGAGTAAAAATCTTTTCGGAGACGACGGACTCCGGCGCGGGCATGCCCACGAAGCGCGGCGTCACGGGCTGATCTATCCCCTCGTCATCGGATCGTGGCATGGCGTGCTCCTTCCAGGAGGCGGAGTAGGGGGGCTCTCCCGGCGTGTGGAAGCTCTACAGCACGTCCGGTTGAGCGGGTGGGTTTTCCGGGTGCTCCTCGACCTCGATCGCCCGGACGAGCTCGGCCGGGCTCTCGGCGACCTCGACCCTGTCGGCCGAGGCGAGGATGACGACGCTCCCCTCCGCGGGGGCGCCCCGCACGCGGTCGAGGATGGCGGCGATGAGGCGGGTATTGAAATTCACGTGCTTCTTGTCGAGGGTGGTGGCGATGATCCAGGGCATGCTCCAAGCCTAGCACGCTAGACTCGGCGGATGATGAGGATCTGGATCGACGCGGACGCCGCGCCGCGCGACGTCAAGGAGATCGTCTTCCGGGCCGCCCGGCGGCTCCAGCTCGAGACCGTGCTCGTGGCCAACCAATGGCTCACGGCTCCCCAAGGCAACCCTTTCGTCCGGGCCGTGCGCGTGGCGGGCGGCCCGGATGTCGCCGACCGGCACATCGCGGAGCACGCCGAGCCGGGCGACGTCGCCGTGACCGCCGACATCCCGCTCGCCGCCGCCCTGGTGGAGAAGCGGGTCACGGTGATCGATCCGCGCGGCGACGAGTACACGGCCGACAACGTCGGAGAGCGGCTCGCCATCCGTGACTTCATGGACGGCCTGCGCGGCTCGGGCATCGAGACCGCCGGGCCGCGTCCCTACAGCCCCAAGGACAAGCAGGCGTTCGCGGCGACGCTCGACCGGGTGCTCACCCGCGCCTCCCGCGGGCGCTGAGCTGGGATACCATGGGCCGGGTTGGAGCGGCACATAGGTCCGAGATGAACAACGCATCCCCCGAACGTTCCCTCGATCAGCAGCGCCTGGAGTTTTCGCAAAGCCGGTTCCTCGCGATGCCGCTCGCCGGTACGATCGCTTGGCTGATCGTGGCCTTGGCGGGGCTGTTCTTGCCTCTGCCCCAGGCCGCTCTGGCGCTCTTCATCGCCACCGGGATGACCGTGTATCTCGGGATGTTCATCTCTCGCTTCACCGGCGAGAACTTCCTCGACAAGACCAAGCCTAAGAATGCGTTCGATGCCCTGTTCTTTCACACCGTCGCGATGTCTCTTCTCGTCTACGGCATCGCGATCCCGTTCTTCCTGGCGGACCCCACCTCGCTGCCGCTCACGGTCGGCATCCTGGCCGGGCTGATGTGGGTGCCGCTGTCCTGGATGATCCGCCATTGGATCGGCATCTTCCACGGAGCCGTTCGGACGCTCCTGGTCGTTGCCGTCTGGTACGCCTTCCCGGCGGACCGGTTCGTCGCCGTGCCGTTGACCATCGTCGGCGTGTACCTCGTCTCCATCGCGGTCCTGGAGTCCAGGTGGCGGGCTCTGCAAACGCGGCAGCCTCCTTCCTCGTGACCTCGATCCTGTAGCCGGCGCTTCGTTGACGACTGGCGACGTCCCGTTGCCAGTTGCCAACGGCTCGCCGCCAGTCGGCAGCGCCGCGTCGTCAGCTGCCGGCGGTCCGCCGTCAACTGTCACCCCTTCGATGTCACCTGTCCTCCTGTCGTCGCCACTTGACGGCGGGTCGTTGTCACCTGACAGCGCCTCGCTGCCAGTTGACGGCGCCAGGCTGCTGATTGGCAACCCGGTGCTGTCAGCTGTCAGCGCTCCTCTGTCAGGTGACGGCGGCTCATCGTTGACTGACATCGTCTCGTTGTCAGGTGACAGCGCCCCATCGACGCCCGACGGTGTGCCGTTGTCAGGTGTCAACGCCCCGCCGTCACCTGACCCCGCGGCCGAGCTTGACGTTCGGCCGGGCTCCTACGTATAAAAGAGGGGAGGGTAGTCAGCAGCCATCTGCGTTTTGGGTCCGGGCCGGAGAGGTGTGCCTCGGCTCAGGAGTTGTCCGTCAAACACAGCGAGAAGCTGGTCGAGTTCGGGCTCCAGCCGCTGCGGAAGCGCTCGCGCGGGGCGAAGGCCCAGCCCGAGCAGCCGGCAGCGGAAGATTCCGAGAGTTGATGGAGTCCTTTAGGGGCGCGATTCATCGCGCCCACCGCCTCAGATCAGCCCGCGGGCGGAGAGCTCGGACTTCAGATAAGCGTAGTAGATCGGCGCGGCGATCAGCCCCGCGATCCCGAAGGCCGACTCCATGGCCAGCATCACCAGCAACAGCTCCCAGGCGCGGGCCTGGATCTCGGTGCCGACGATCCGGGCGTTGACGAAGTACTCCAGCTTGTGGATCACCACCAGGAAGATCAGCGAGCCGACGGCGACGCCCAGCGAATAGGAGAAGCTGACGATGACGATCACCGTGTTCGAGATCAGGTTGCCGACCACCGGCAGCAGACCGGTGAGGAAGGTGACGACGATCAGGGTCTTGGTGAACGGCAGCCGGATGCCGAGCAGGGGGAGCAGCACCGCGAGATAGGCGGCGGTCAGCAGCGTATTGAGGGCCGAGATGCGGACCTGGGCGAAGACGATGCGCCGGAACGCCTCTCCCAGCCGGCTGGCCCGCTCGGTCATCGCCGCGGCGAGCGGCGCCTCGCTCTTGACCCGCCGGGTCTCGTTGAGCGACACCATGGCGCCGATGATCATGCCGATCAGCGCGTGGAGCAGAGTCCGTCCGACCTCGGCGCCGAACATCTGGAGCTCCCCGGCATGCTCGCGGAGCCAGGCCACCACTTCATCCTTGAGCTCCTCGGCGTTGCTGGGGAGCTCGCGGGCAATCCAGAGCGGCAGGTGCTCCCTGGAGCCCTCGACGATGTCCGCCATCCTCCCCAGCAACGCGGGGAGATTGCCCTGGTCGCTGCGGAAGAACGCGATGAGGCCGATGACGGAGAAGATCAGGGCCGCGACGATGAGGGCCGCGAGCAGGGTGATGGCGACATATTTCCTGGTATCCCCCCGGGTACCGTTGCCGAGGAAGCGCAGCCGGCGCGCCAGGATATGGACCAGCTCATAGACGGCAAGCCCGCCGACGAGCGCCGCCAGCAGGTGCAGGTGGAGGACAAGGAACAGGCCGACCGCCGCCAGGACCCAGGAGGCGATCTCGGAGGGGGAAGGGGGACGTTGGATCTCCGGCGTGGATGGGACGTTCATGGTCAGGGGGGTCTCGGAAGCTTCCGATGGGGAGGCCTGCGTGCCGGTCGCCGACCTTGGCGGAGTCAAGCCCCGCCCTCTCTCCCGATCTTCATGGCCAGCGTTTGCCTCAAGACCGGCAGCGCAGCATGATCTTTGGGACGGTTGGCTTGTTCCTTGGTCTCAATGACGGCGGCCAGCTCGAGGACGCGGATCCGCATCTCTCCAAGCTCATAGGACACGGTCCGATCTGCGAGATCCTGGTAAGTGAGGTCACTGCCGATCGAGCCGAGGACGTCGAGAGCGCCGAGCTCGGTGAGGAGGAGATGCGTCCGCATCGCCCCGAGCTTCGCCATGTCAGGCTCGATGTGACGCCCCGCGGGATCGCGGTAGCGGGCCTTCAGCTCTCGGAGCGCAGCGAGAAGGCGGTCGATGTTCTGCGCGGTCTTGTCGTACAGAACATCCAAGTCCAGTGTCAGGATGGGCGCTCCCTCGAGTTGGGCAGCCACTCCACCGACGACCAGGAAGTCGACTTCGTGACGAGTCAGGACTCGCAGGAGCCCGAGAAACTTAACGCTCCTCGACCCGGCCATGCTGTAGCTCAGTGAGCCCGTCCACCCAATCCTGGAGAAGCTCGAGCCGTTCGAGCGGCGTCAAGCTGAGGGTCCACTGGATCAGGGTGAGATCGACACCGTCGGGAGACTCCTCCGGCAAGGAGGGGTCCGGCGCGACCTCGGAGATCTCAGGCGTCGACTGGAGGGGCTGGGCCATGGGAGCAACTATAACAAGACCTGGTCCCCGGGCAACCGGAGGCGGCGAGGAAGGCCGGAGCGGGTATGTACGCCCGGGCAGCTCATAGACGGCGAGCTGACGAGCGCCGCTGGCAGGTGCAAGTGGAGGACGAGGAACAGGCCAACCGCAGCCAGGACCCAGGAGGCGATCTCGGACGGCGAAGGGGGGCGGTGGATCTCCGGCGTGGATGGGGTATTCATGGTCAGGAGGCCGAAGGGCCGATTCTGGTACAAAGGCTCCGCCCGCGCCGAGCTGCCCTAAAAAGTCCAGGCGATGGCCGTCTAACGGGGGGGGACAGGAACTGGAGTCGCGAAGGGAGGCCCCTTTCCTTGGCAGAACCGGCTCTGCGATCCCGAGGACTGGTTCTTGATTCTGCAAACTATCCGTAATGCCGCGACTTGGCGGCTGTAGTAGAGGCGAAGTGTGGGAGAGAAGGGCTCGGAGACTGACTCCGGTACCACTTGCGTAACGCAGCTGTCCAGGTGCGCTGGGGGGTTCTGAAGCATGTCTCTGTTCCGCAGGAGAGGAGCGAAGGTTAGAGGACGCGAGAAGGCCGGTAAACATCCGCCGAAGTACGCTTATCGACACACAGCGATGTTTTGACTCTCTTTAAAAGCCGTTGTAAGCTGGGGAAGTACTAATCGTAACCAGAGCTACAGGAAAGCCTGAGGCGGCGTCAAGGAAGGCTGGCGGTATGAACGGTAAGCTAAGAATCTCTTTCCTATTATGCCTATCTGCTCTTCTGGTCTCCTTTGCCAGCTGCGGGGGGGGAGAGGAGGGAATAGGGGTTGAGGAGATGACGGCCACTACCGATATGGGTATGACTGACACAGGCTACGGTACTGACACGGGCATGGGTACTGACACGGGCATGGGTACCGACATGGTTGAAACTTATCCAGAGTTTCCTTGGCCACCACCGCAAGCATCGGCTCGCGCGGTAATTCCGCGGCAGCTTCTGGCCAACCCAACTGGCACCACGACTCTCTTAAGCGATGTGGATCGACGCCTTACGGCTGCCCTAGACCGGAATGGGTATTTTGAGCACAGCTACTATGCTGTGCCTAAAGGTTTCGCTCTTGTAACGAGGATGGAGCAAATGAACGCCGATGGCACGGCTAAACAAGGATCGGAACGTTGGGTCGTTGAACGCCAGCCACTGAAGCAATTTTCGTTAAATGAGTACCTGCGCGCCCTGCTTACGGCCGCGCCGGGTCGCTATAGAATAATCGTATTCATAGTTACTCCTTATTCGTTCTCGCAGACGAGAGCTGCGGTCACTTCGGAGGAGGCTTCTGAGTGGCTGAGCCAAGGAATGGATCAACTACCTACTCCCATTGGCCGCTCGGCTCTTGCAGGCGAAGATCTAAAATGTACCGCCCTCATATACGATTTTGAACGAGTAAGTGACGTCTCCAGCCCAAAGCACCGAAAGCCAAGCCCTCTCTTGGGTCGTATTCATTTAGAGAAGTCGGGAATTTGGGGGGGACTGACAAATGCGGACTAAGATAGCGGCGGCAACATGCCGGAAGCGTCTGGCAACCCTTTGGCTGCTGAGTGGCGGCCTGCTCTTTGCTATCTTTATGACGCAGTCAGTTTCCGGGAAGTATGATCCGAGAGCAGCAGACGCTTGGGGATGGCTGTTGCCCACCATAATGCCTACTCTTTCTCTAATGGTGGGCGTCCTTGTCACGCGTGCAGTATCCCCTCGTACCAGGGAGGGAATGGTTGACCGATATTTGTTCTGGCTCGCCTTCGGTCTTTCTACTGCCTATCTCGCTGCTGTAGCCTTCACGGTGCTCGTGCAGCCTTTTGTGCAACGAGATCCCTTGGAGCTTTTCACTCAGTCCAACCTCTGGCTAGGTCCTCTCCAAGGACTGGTTGCAGGCGTTCTAGGTGCTTTTTTCATAAAGGGAGAGCAGCCGGAGGGTTAAGCTCACCCTCTTATACACATCTAGGTGGTCGGCTTTCCGGACCTCTGGTTGACGGGCTGGCTCGTAGGGCCGGGCCGCGACCGTCCGCTCCCTGTCTGGGGACCACGGGGAACGAAGAAGATGATGTCGAAGCTCGAGCAGGCTTATGAGTTCGACATCCGCATCCGTCAGTCGGACGATCAGGCGGCGCCCCGAGGCGTGGTGATCCTTGCCAAGGACATCGCCGCGGGGGTGGTCTTCGAGAAAGACGGGCTGAGGATCACCGCGTTCGAGGTCGATCACGCTCCCGTCAGGCCGGCGTTCGGGTTCCGGGTGGACTACGGTGGCCGCTCCGTCGTGCTCTCTGGGGACACCCGCGTTTCAAAGAATCTCATCCGGCACGCACAGGGCGTCGACCTCCTCGTCCATGAGGTGGCCTCGCCTGAATCCTTCCAGCGGGCGGGGATCCGTCCCGAGCGATCCCGTTCGGTGGTCGAGCACCACGTGACTCCCGAACAGGCCGGAGAGGTGTTCGCCAGGACGAAGCCGAGACTCGCGGTCTATTCGCACATCGTCCAACCGGACGCGGCTGAACAGGACCTGATCCCGCCGACCCGAAAGACGTATTTGGGAGCCGTGGAGGTCGGAGAGGATCTCATGGTGATCGTGGTCGGAGAGAAGATCGAGGTCCGCCGCCCCCCCCTCATAGGTAGGGTCGCCTGCTCGAAGCTTTGCCCCTTCCTCTCCTTGCCCCGGGCCGATACCATTCGGCTGACACCTGAGCGGGCGGGATCCACCTGATCGCGAACACCAAGGAGCAGGATATGACAGACACTCTCCAGGCGACGGTCGCCACGGCGCAGATGCTCATCCGCAAGCCGGTCGCGCAGGTGTTCGAGGCGCTGGTCGATCCCGCCATCACCTCCCGCTTCTGGTTCTCCAAGGGGATCGGTCGGCTGGAAGCCGGCAAGCAGGTCCGGTGGGACTGGGAGATGTACGGCGCCTCCGCCGAGGTCGACGTGAAGGCGATCGAGGAGAACAAGCGGATTCTCATCGAATGGGGCGGCCCCGACAATCCGACCTCGGTCGAGTGGACGTTCGAGCCCATGGACGAGAACCGGACCTTCGTCACCGTCAAAAACTGGGGCTTCAGCGGCGACGCGGAGAAAATCGTGGCGGAGGCGATCGATTCGACCGGAGGGTTCAGCTTCTTGCTCGCCGGTTTGAAGGCGTTTCTGGAGCACGGGGTCGAGTTGAACCTCGTCCCGGACCACACCCCCTCCGCGCTCGTTGAAAGCTGGGCTTCCCGCCGATAGGTTTGAGAACTTACCCCCACGGATCGCGGCCGTAAAGGGTGGGGACTCTCCGCCGCGCTGAACACGCGGGGTGGACCTGGTTGGTATACGCTCCCGGCCCATGGAAAAGCCGTTCCTCGACTATGCCGGCGGCGTGCTTCGGATGGAGGAGGTGCCGCTCGCGGAGCTGGCGGAACGGGTCGGCTCGCCTTTTTTCCTGATCAGCGCATCCCGCTTGCGGAGCAACTACCAGGCGCTGGAGCGGGGGCTCGCGGCGGCTGGGCCGGGGACGGTCCTGCGCTATTGCGCCAAGACCAACCGCGAGGCGTCCGTGCTCCAAGTGATGGGCGCGCTCGGCAGCCATCTGCTGGCGAGCCATGCCGCCGAGGCGGCTCTCGCGGTCCGCTGCGGCTTTCCACCCGAGCGGATCGCCTATGCGCGTCCCGTGCTCACACCGGAAGAGCTGGACGCGGCGCTTGGGCTCGGGGTCCCGCTCTTCCACGTCCACCATCCGGACGATCTGGTGAAGCTCGAAGCGGCAGCGGCCCGGACCGGCCGGCCGGTCCAGGTGTCGTTCCGGCTGCGGGGCGCGGCGGGCCTCTCGCCCCTGGGCCGGCTCAACCGGCGGCTGGGGCTCGATGCGGACGAGATCGTCGAGGCCGCGCGGCGGGCCGCGGCGTCGCCCTGGCTGGCGCCGGTCGCCTTGAACTTCTATCTGGGCACGCAGCAGTCTTCGCTCGACGGCTTCGCGCGTGTCTTCCGGGGAGTTCTGGCGCTCCTGCGGCGTCTGGCCTCGGAGACCGGGGTGGTGCTCCGCGAGGTGAACCTCGGCGGCGGCATCCCGTCGCCCACTCTGCGGCGGATCGGGCCGCGCCAGGTGCTCGGGCGCCTGCGGGACCGGCTCGGCGCGTCCTCTTCCTCGGGAAACCTGGAGGCGTTCGCCGCCCGTCTGGGAGCGCGGTTCCGCCAGCTGGTCGAGGCTTCCGGTCTCTCCGAGCCGCCGGTCCTCGCGGCCGAGCCGGGACGGTCGATCGTGGGGGACGCGGCCGTGCTGGTCACCCGCGTCCGCGCGGTGCGGGGGAGATGGCTCTTTCTGGACGCGAGCCGCAATTACCTGCCTGAATCGCCTGTTCTCTTCGCCCGGCGCATCCTCCCGCTCTCCGACGCGGGAAAGGAGGCGGGAAAGGAGGCGGGAAGGGGAGCCGAGCGCTTCTGGAACCTGTCCGGGTGCACGTTGAACACTCTCGACGTGCTCGATCTGCACCGCCGCCTGCCGCCGCTCGCGCCCGGCGACGGCCTTGCCTTCTGCGACGCGGGGGCCTATTCGATCTCCCGCGCCAGCTCCTACGCGGGGCTCTCGCCCGCGGTCCACCTCCTCGAAGCGGATGGGACGATCCGGCTGGTCCGGCGGGCGGAAGGCATGGAGGACCTCTGAGGGCTCTCGTCACGGGAGCCTCGGGGTTTCTGGGACGCCCTCTGGTCCGGGCCTTGCTGGACGAGGGACGCCAGGTCGTCGCGCTCTCCCGGGACCCCGCGCCGCTCTCCGGCCTGCGACATCCGGCGCTCCAGGCCGTTGCCGGCGATATCCGCGATCCGGCCTCGTACTCTCCGTGGCTCGCCTCCGGGGCCTCGGTCTTCCACCTCGCCGCCGCGCGCAACCATCCCCACCGCCGGAACCGCGAGATGGAGGAGGTGAACGTCCGCGCGACGGCCGAGCTCGCGCGGCGCTCCCTGGAGGCCGGGGTGGGACGGTTCGTCCACGTCTCGACGGCCTTGATCCACGGTCCTTCCGATGGCGAGGGCGTACCGTTCGGCGTCTACATGGAATCCAAGGCGCGCGCCGTCGAGAAGGTCCGGCGGCTCGCCGGGGAGGGGCTGCAAGCGGTCATCGTCTGCCCGGCGATCGTCTTCGGCCCGGATCATCCCTCCCATCCCAACCGGATCACCTCCGAGATCCGCCGCCTCCTGCGCCAGCGCGTGGTGCGGGTCGTCGCCGGCGGCCGGCAGGAGCGCAACCTGGTCTATGTCGACGACGTGGTCCGCGGCCTCCTGGCCGCCGAGCGGCGCGGCGCGGTGGGGGAGGAGTATCTGCTGGGCGGCGAGGAGATCTCACCCCGCGACTTCGGACGGCTCGTCCTGTCGCTGGCCGGTCTCCGGCCTCTCGCCACGCTTTCGTTGCCGGCCGGCCCGGCGCTCGCCATGGCGCGGGTCGCCGACCGGGTGCGAAGGTCCGATCCGGGAAGCGGATACACTACGGCGCTCCAGGTGCTCCTCCGCGAATGGCGCTTCAGCTCCGACCGGGCGAGGCAGGACCTGGAGTATCGTCCCCGCTCACTGGCGGAGCGGCTGGCCCACACGATCGATTGGTTGAGGGCATCGGATCATGGATAGCTCGAGGTGGGATGAAGCGGCCCGGGACCTGCGCGAGCGCCAGCGCCGGGACTGGGACCGGATCGCCGCGTCGGTGCGCGACTTCCACGCCGCGCCGAGCACCCAGTATTACCGCCGCTGCGAGATGGCCCTGCTGGATCGCTCCGTGGGAAGCCTGCGGGGCAAGCGGGTGCTCAAGCTCGATCTTTGGAACGAGGCGTTCAACACGCGGATCCTCGACTGGATGCGCGAGCAGGGAGCGGAGGTGGTCGGGCTCGACATTTCCCGCGTAGTGGCCTTCAAGGCGCGCCGCAATGCCCTCGAAGTCCTCTCCAATGGCCACGCGCCGGCCCTGCTGCGCGCCGACATCCGTGAGCTGCCGTTCGCGGCCGGCTCTTTCGACGTGGTCTACACGATGGGCACCATCGAGCACATCGACGAGTACCGGGAGGCGATCCGCGAGGTCCACCGCGTGCTCAAGCCGGGCGGCCGGGCGGTGGTCGGCGTGCCGCACAAGTGGGACCTCTTCCTGCGTCCGCTGATGGTCTGGGTTCTGGACGCTTTCGGCCAGTACCTCTACGCGCCGGAGAAGTCGTTCGGCGCCAAAGAGCTGCGTCAGGACGTCGAGCGGACCGGTCTGCGCGTTGTCGAGCGCACGGGCATCCTCACTCTGCCGGGGTTCTTGCGGATGGCCGACCTCTTCTTCTATACCCGCGGCCTCCCTTTCTACCGGCTGAGCCCTCTCTTTCTCGCGCCCTTCCAGTATGCGGAGACGCGCTGGCGCTGGCCGGGCCGCTTCGGCTATCTCCTGACGGTCGTGGCGGACAAGCCTTAGAGGAGGACCGCATGGAAGTGTACCGTCATGTGCCGGGGTTCCTCTCCGCCGAAGAGCTGAGCCGGCTCACCAGCCTGATCGAGGACCACGAGGACCTTTATACCGAGGTCCATGGCCGGGGCGGTCTGGGTCCGCGCTACCGGGTGATCGACGGCGACCAGATCCACGAGAGGTTGCCGGAGGTGGAGGATCTCGGCGACCGCCGGGTGCGGCCACTGGCCGAGAGTTTCGCGGGCCAGGCTTTGCGTCCCCTCGGCAGCTCCAAGCGATCGATGCGCGTCCAGGCCTACGAGCGGCGGGAGCACGGCTTCCGCTGGCACCTGGACGGCCATGCCTATGTGGTCCTGGTGACGCTCAAGAACACCAACGGCGGCCAGACGGAGTTCCTCTCTCCCGCCCTCACACGTTTCCTGCGTTTCCTGCTCTATCCCCTCTATGCGGTCCCCCAGGTCTTCTCGGTCTTTCCGCGCCGCGCCGTCGCCGCTCAGGCCGGGGACCTGCTGTGGATGCGCGGAGCCCGCACGATCCATCGCGGGGTCACTCTGTCGGATGAAGGGGAGCGCGTCTTGCTCGCCTACACCTTCGACGCTCCGGACAAGAAGCCGAATCCCCTGCGGGATTGGATCGCCCGCAGGCTCAATTATTGAGCGTGCCGGCCCTGGCTTCCTTGCTGGCCGCGCACCTTCTGGCTCTGGCCGCCCTGGCCGTCCTGGCCGCCACCGCGTGGGCGGCCGGCTCTTGGGTCACGCGGGCGCTTTCCAAGGAGGGATGGGCGGAGCGGCTCGCCATGCCGGTCGCGGTCGGGCTCGCCGTCCTGGCTCATCTCGGCTTTCTGCTCGCCTCGCTCGGCCTGCTGCGTCCCGGCGCTCTGATCGTTGCGGTCGTGGCGGTTCACTGCGCCGGTTTCAGGGCCTGGCGCGCGCTCTTCGCGGGCTTTCCCGGCAAAGCGCCCGGCGGGACCCGATGGAAGATCGCTCTCGGTATCGTCGCGCTCGCGCCGGCTTTCGTCCTCGCGCTCTACCCGCCGACCGCTTTCGACGAGACGATGTACCACCTCCCCTTTGCCCAGGCCTTCGCGCGGTCGGGAGGGCTGCCAAGCATGCCGGCGCTCCGTTTCCCGGTGTTCCCGGCGCTCGCGGAGCTGCTCTTCGCGAAGATGTTGTTGCTGGCCGGAGACGTGGCCACTCATCTCGTCTCCTTCGTGGCGGTGCTGGCGACGGCCGGCCTCCTGGTGGCCTGGGGCCGGAGGATCTTCTCGCCGACGGCAGGCTGGATCGCGGCGGCGCTCTACCTGGGCAACCCGATCGTCGTCTCCCTGGCCGGCATGGACTATGTCGAGCCGCTCCTGGCGCTCTTCGTCACCGGCGCGCTCTTCGCGGCCTGGAATTTCCGGCATTCGGGCGAACGGGTCTGGCTGCTGCTCGCCGCCGCGTTCGCCGGTTCGGCGGCGGGGGTCAAGTACTTGGGGCTTTTTTTCGCGGCGGCCGTTTTCGTCGATCTGGCATCCGGTCGCCGGAAACTGTCCGCGCCGTTGTCCTTCGCGATCGCGGCCGTCGTGGTGCTCGCTCCCACGTACGCCCGGATCATGGCGCATACTGGCAACCCGATCTTCCCGTATCTGCCCGGCGTTTTCGGATCGACCGCCTGGGATCCGATTTCCCTCAAGCCCGTGAGTGACATCATCGCCCCGGAGACTCTGGTCCGGTTCGTCCGCCTTCCCTGGGATGTGGTCTTCCACCGGTCAGCCGTGGGGCAGCAGCCGCCGTTCTCGCCGTTTTATCTCCTCGGCCTTCCCATGCTCCTCGCCGGCGCCTTCCGGGATCCCCGGGTGAGGCGCCTCCTGGCGATTCCCGTCGTCTGGGGAGCCGTCTTCCTTTTCCTCCCTCCGGACTCTCGTTATCTGGTTGCCATCCTGCCGCCAGTGAGCCTGGCGCTGGCCGGATGGCTCCGGATCGAGAAGCGGTCCTTGCGGGTGGCGGTGTGCGTATTGGCGTTCCTGCCAGGTTGGCTCTACGCCGGTTACCGGATCGCGCGGCAGGGACCGCCGCCGGCCACGGCCCTGGAGCGGGATCTCTATTTCGCCCGGAAGCTGCCGCTCTATCCAGCGGTCCGCCACCTCGACCGGATCTCCTCCGTCGCCTATGCTTTTGATGCCGAGAATATGAAGTATTTTTATGATGGAGCCCTGTATGGCGATTGGATCGGCCCGGCGAGCTATCGCCGGCTGCGTCCTCTCTTCAAGACCCCCGCGGTGCTCCATCGCGAGTTGCGGAACCTCGGAGCGAGCCACCTTCTGCTGAGCAAGAGAGCGGTCTGGCCGCCGGAGCCTGCCGATTGGCAGCGGTGGTTTCGGAAGGTCTACGAAGATCCGGCTGCGGAGGTCTTCGTGCTGACCCCGGCGAGTGATCGCACCAGGGAACGGGCGACCGGGGGCGGCAGGAACGCGAGCCCCCGGTCGATCCTCTCTAGTGC
>JBKKAU010000649.1:0-4982 GCA_046714475.1 Thermoanaerobaculia bacterium | reverse complement strand
TTCTTGGGTTTGCTGCGGGCGGGACGCCCGCGTACCCAGGGGGCGATTTGGCGCGAGGCCCGTTCCCTGTTAGAATCTCCCGCCTTTGCGCCGCTCGGCCGCCGGTAGAGGTGCGGCCGGGGGGTAGAGGACTTTCTGGAGACATAGGACGATGCTGAAGATTCGCTTGCGCCGCATGGGCGCCACCAACAACCCCTTCTATCGCGTGGTGGTCTCGGACTCCCGCAATGTCCCGACCGCCGCGGCCATCGAGGAGCTCGGTCATTACGACGTGACCAAGAACCCCGCCAAGGTGACGATCGACACCGAGCGCGCCCAGTACTGGGTAAGCCAGGGCGCGCAGGTCTCGCCGACCGTCAAGCGGCTGCTGGCCCAGGCGCAGAAGAGTGCCTGACATCAAGGAAGATTTCGAGGAGCTGGTGCGGCTCCTGGTCGATCAGCCCGAGGAGGTCGAGGTGACCGCGATCCCCGGGCGCCAGGATACGGTGCTGGAGCTCCAGGTCGCCCCGGACGATCTCGGCAAGGTGATCGGCCGCCAGGGGCGGACCGCCCGGTCCCTGCGCACGCTGCTGGAGACCCGGGAGACCCGGCGGGGCGAGCGCTATGAGCTCGAAATCCTCGAGGACTGAGCCGGGGACGGAAGCCCGGAACGACCTGCCCGAGACCGTCGCCGTCGGCCGCGTGCTCAAGGCCCACGGCGTCCAAGGTGAAGTAATGGTCGAGGCGATCTCCGACGTACCGGGCCGCCTCGCTCCCGGACGCTCCCTGCTGCTGGTCCGCGAGGGGGAGCCGGCCCGGACCGTCGAGGTCGCGGCGAGCCGCCCTCATAAAACAGGGATGCTGGTCCGCTTCGTCGGCGTCGACGACCGCGACGAGGCCGGAGAGCTGCGCGGCGCCTGGCTGGAGGTGCCGCGGTCGCAGGTGCCCGAGGCTCCGGAGGGGACCTATTACCACTACGAGCTCCTGGGCTGCCGTTGCGTTGACCTCGGAGGGAGCGGCACGGACCTTGGCGAGGTGGTGGACCTGATCGAGGACGGCGGCGGCCTGCTGCTGATCGTCTCGGACGGCGAGCGCCGCATCCCGGTGCCGTTCGTCCAGGCGTTCCTGCGCCGGGTCGACGTCGCGGGCGCCCGCATCGAGCTGGATCTGCCGCCGGGGCTGCTCGAGACATGCGCGTCCAGGTCCTGACGATCTTCCCGGAGCTGTTCGGACCCTTTCTCTCGACCAGCCTGGTGGGCAGGGCGATCGAGAAAGGGCTCCTGGAGGTCGGAGTGCACGACCTCCGGCAGTACACGGAGGACCGCCACCGGAGCGTCGACGACGAGCCATACGGCGGCGGCGGCGGGATGGTGATGACGGCGCCGCCGTGGCTGCGCGCCGTGCGCGCTGTCTCCGCCGTCTCTGGAGACTCCGGGCCCTGGCGCGTTCTGCTGTCGCCCCAGGGCGCGCGGCTCGACGACGCCAAGGTGCGCGAGCTCGCGGGGCGCGGCGACCTGGTTCTGCTCTGCGGGCGGTACGAGGGGATCGACGAGCGGGTGCGCGAGCTGGTCGTCGACGAGGAGGTCTCGATCGGCGACTACGTGCTTTCGGGCGGCGAGCTGCCGGCGATGGTGCTGATCGAGGCGGTGTCGCGGCAGGTGCCCGGGGTGGTCGGCTTCGCCGATTCGGTGGCGCAGGACAGCTTCCGGAGCGGCCTGCTCGACCACCCGCACTACACGCGGCCGCCGGTGGTCGAGGGGCTTACGGTACCCGAGGTGCTGTTGTCGGGCGACCACGCGGCGATCCGCCGTTGGCGCGAGAGCGAGGCCCTGAAGGCGACGCGGGAGAAGCGGCCCGATCTTCTGGAGGGGCCGGAGGCGCTGGGGGGGCCGGAGGCGCGGAGAGAATCGGACGAACTGGCTTGCACGGCCATTCTGAAACAGGAATAATGGACGGACCGTCCCCCAAGGCGAGCCGTCGGGTTTTGACGAGGTGATGCCATGAACCAGTTGCAGCAGGTCGAGAGCGCGTACATGCACAAGGAGTTCCCGGAGTTTCGCCCGGGGGACACGGTCCGTGTCCACGTACGCGTGAAAGAGGGAGACAAGGAGCGGATCCAGGTCTTCCAGGGTGTCGTGATCAGCCGTCGCGGCGGCGGCACCCGCGAGATGTTCACTGTCCGCAAGGTCTCCGGCGGCATCGGCGTCGAGCGGATCTTCCCCTTGCACTCGCCCAACGTCGACAAGATCGAGGTGATGCGGCGAGGCAAGGTGCGACGCGCCAAGCTGTACTACCTCCGCGAGCTCAGGGGCAAGGCGGCGCGCATCGAAGAGCGCGGCGTCAACGCGCCCCGCTAGAGGTTTCGCGGACGCGCGGCGGAGGTCCGCCGAGGCAGAAAGGAGCCGCGGTGATCAGGGCGGCGACTCCCGCAGCAAGGGAGAACCCGGCGAGCCGGGCATTCATCGAGCTGTATGCCGAGGCGTACCGCCTCCGCCTGCTGCGCGGGCTGGAGGATTTGCTCGCGCGGCACGGCTATGCCCTGATCGCCGGCGTCGACGAGGTCGGCCGCGGCTCCCTCGCCGGTCCGGTGGTGGCCGCCGCGGTGATCGTCGATCCCTGCTGCGCCATCCCCGGCGTCGACGACAGCAAGTGCCTGACGGCGCCGGAGCGCGAGCGTCTGGCGGCGCTGATCCGCTCGACCGCGGTGGCGACCGCGGTAGCCCACATCCCGGCCGGCGTCATCGACCAGATCAACGTCCTCGAGGCGACCCGCCGCGCCATGCGCAAGGCGCTCTCGGACCTCCGGCCGGCGCCGGACTGCGCCCTGATCGACGCGGTCCCCCTTCCCGGCTTCCCCTTTCCCTGTATCCCGGTGGTGCGCGGCGATGTGATGAGCTACGCGATCGCCTGCGCCTCGATCGTCGCCAAGGTGGAGCGCGACCGCTGGATGGTCGACCTCCATTGCGGCTATCCGCACTATGGTTTCGCGTCGCACAAGGGCTACTCGGTCCCCGAGCACATGCAGGCGCTCGCGGCCCACGGCCCCTGCCCCGAGCACCGCCTGACCTTCCGCCAGGTCCTGCCCCGGCGGGACGAGGTCACCTGCTGACATGGCCGTGCAGCGCGAGCAGGTCGTCCAGACCGCCGAGAAGTACGTCTCGAAGGGACGGATCGAGCCGGCGATCCGCGAGTACAGGAAGCTGCTCGCCGAGAACCCGAACGACATCAACACCCTGAACCGGGTCGGCGACCTCTACGCCAGGATCCAGCGCATCGACGAGGCGATCGACTTCTTCTCCCAGATCGCCGCGCAGTACACGGCCGAGGGCTTCTTCGTCAAAGCCATCGCCATCTACAAGAAGATCATCAAGCTCGACCCGACGCGGCTGGAGGTCTACGAGAGCCTCGCCGAGCTCTACCACAAGCAGGGGCTGGTCAACGAGGCGCGCACCCAGTATCAGGTGCTGGCCGATTATTACCAGAAGCACGACAACGCCGCTTCGGCGATCGCCATCTATCTGAGGATGGTGGACCTCGAGCCCGAGAACCCGACGTACCACGTCAAGCTGGCCGAGATCTACCAGCAGCAGCAGCTCACCGAGAAGGCGATGGGTGAGTACCGCATCATCGCCGAGCTGATGATCGCGGCCGGCCACCCGCAGGAGGCGGCGCAGGTCTACGAGCGGGCGCTGGACCTCGAGAGCCGGAACATCGGCTTCATCAGCGACGCGGTGCTCAGGCTCAAGGCCGCGGGTTACGTCGCCGGCGCGGCCCGCATCCTGGCGCTGGCGATCGAGCGCAACCCGCAGGCCGAGCGGGTCGCCCACACCGCCGGCCTGGAGGAGAAGGCGGAGAAGGACGAAGTGCCGGAGGCGGCCTCCGCCCCGGCCGCGCCGGCCGCGCCGGCTGATAACCCGGAGGTCTCCGGCAGCGCGCCGGGGCTCACGATGGAGGACTTCGCTCCGCCGCCGGGGCTGTTCGACTCCGTGCCCTTCTCCGGGCCGTCCGAGGTGGAGGCGGAGCCGGACCACGGAACGCTCTCCTTTTCGGGCCTGCTCGACGAGGACGACCTGTCCGGCGCCCTGCGCGATGCGGCCGCCGCGGTCGGTCCGGCCGCGCAGGGGAGAGCGGCCGCCGCCGAGGACGAGTTCGAGCTGGACCTCGACGAGGTGTTCGTCCTCAACCTGGAAGGAGAGGACGAGCCCTCCAGCCTGGTCAAGCCGCCGGCGGACATGCTGGGCCCCGAGCCGCGGCGGCCCGCCTGGGCGCAGGACGCCGCGCCCGCGCCGCCGCCGATCCAGGCCGTGCCGGTCGAGGAGATCGTCGTCGATCTCGAAGAAGAGATCGTCCTCGATCTGGACGAGGAGGCACCGGCGCTTCCGGTCTCTTCCGCCAGCCTCTTCATGGCGGAGCTCGCCGAGATCGAGCTGCCGGCGCTGCTGCCGGTGCAGGAAGCGGACGACGTCGAGCCGGCGGCTCCCCTCGCCGCCGAGCCGGTCGAGCCTCCTGCCGCGCCCGAGCCGGTCGAGCCGCCGGCGCAGCCCGAGCCGGCCCTGGAGATCGACCACGACCTCCTCGAGCGCACCGCGGCCGAGATCCAGCCGCAGAACCTCGACCGCGACGCGGAGGATCTGATCAGCGAGGCCGAGGTGCTCGCCAAGTACGGACTGGAAGAGAAGGCGATGGAGCGTCTGCGCGACGCGTTGCGGATCCTGCCGAAGCACCTCGGCGCCTACTCCCTGATGATCCAGCTCCACCTCGACAAGGGACGGCATCCCCGGGTGGTCGAGCTGGCCAACCAGATGTCGTCGATCGCCGCCGAAGCGGGCGACCGCGACGCCTGGCTCAAGGTCCGCAAGCGCCTGGGGGAGGCCGGGTTCCGGCTGGACGGCGACCGCGTGGCGGACGTGCCGCGGGTCGATCCGGGCGATGACACGGTCAGCAGGATGCTCAAGGGGCTGATCGGCGGCAAGCCGGCCCGCACCCGCAAGACGCCGCCGAGC
>JBKKAU010000648.1:0-2578 GCA_046714475.1 Thermoanaerobaculia bacterium | reverse complement strand
TGGCGTGGGCTCGGATATGTTTAACCCACCCACCCCCGGAGCCCCGCCCGCCCCCCCCCATCGACCACGGGCTCGAGGAGATGGGGGAGAGCACGGGGGAGAAGGGCGAGCCCCAACTCGTGCTCCGCGGCTCGTTCAACGACTTCGGCCACCTGCAGAAGGCGCTGGAAGACCACGGCATCACGCCGCTGTCCGCCGAAGCGGAGTACATCCCCCTGACGCCGGTCGAGCTGCCCGAGAACCAAGCCACCGAGGTCTTGAAGCTGGTCGACCGCCTGGAACAGGACGACGACGTCCAGCGGGTCTTCCACAACCTCATCTGAGGTTGTCCGCAGAGCTGCCGGCGGCATGACCGTGTCGCCGGCTCCTGGCTTCTAGCCGGGCAACTCGGCCATCGCATCGAGCATCCTGGCCCAGGCGGCCTCGGTACGGTCCACATAGTCCGCCCAGTCCGGGTGCATCTCGTGGGTCAAGGTGAGCTCGCACCCCGGCTCCAGCGGCGCGATGTCGATGATCACGCGGGAGCTGTCCGACGGCTCCGGCGGGACCCCCCAGGTGAACACCAGACGGCGGGGCCGGTCGATCTCGAGGTATTCGCCGACGTGGTCGACGTCCTCGCCGTCTCGCCGCTGCATGAAGGAGAACGAGCCTCCGACGCGCGCGTCGATTTCGACGCGCACCATCTCGCCCAGCTCAGGCGCGAACCAATGCCGCACCTTTTCGGGGTCGAGCCAGGTGTCGAAGACACGCTCCGGAGATGCGCTGAAGCGGCGGGTGACGCGTGCACGGACAGACGATTCAGTCTCCGGGTTCATCAAGGTCGTCCTTTCTTGTCCGCCCTGAGCGGAGCATCGACGGAGCTCGAAGGGCAGAGGCGCGAGCGCGACGGCTGGCTGGCTCATGGCGTGCTCCCTTGCGGAGTCGTTCCTTGCCAGGACCTTATTCCGCATAGCCGATAAGGACAAGGGGGATGCGAGCCTCCCGTCCTCCTCCTGGACGACAGGATAGCACCGGCTTGGGAGGGAGGACGACGAGTCGGCAGGTCATGACACCCTCCGTCCTTCGGCCGAAGCCTCGATGAGGGTCGCCAGGCGCTTCTGCCGGGTCTCTTCCTTCTTGGCGCTCACCACCCACCAGGTGAGGGTCTTCCGATACCCGGGCGGTTGGGCCTGAAAGTACCCCCAGGCGGCCTTGTGCGCCCTGAACTGCTTCTCGGCCGCCGGGTCCAACCGGGCGGACTTTCGCTGCTCATAGGCGTAGATGCCCGACTTTTTCTTCTGGCGCTTCTCGAACGCCTCGCGGCCCGCCGGGAGGACCCGGCCCTGGTCGACGAGCTCCGTGATCCGCTGGATGTTCACCGCGCTCCAGGTGCTGCTCGCCTTTCGCGGCGTGAAGCGGATCTTGTAGCTCTCGTCGTCGATGCGCTTGCGGATGCCGTCGATCCAGCCGACGCAGAGGGCTTCGTCGACGGACTCGGGCCACGTGATGCTGGGCCTGCCGGAACCTGTCTTGTAGAACCCGACCCACAGCTCGCGGTCGGTGGCGTGATGCGTCTCCAGCCATTTGCGGAAGTCTGCGGGCGTGGCAAAGAAGCGGGGCTCGGGGGCAGGGTCTTTCATCTCACCTGGTTTATTGGCCCGCCTCCATCCGACGCACGACTTTCAGAAACTCCTCGATAGGTTGGAGCTGATCGAGAGCGTCCACCACGCGCTGGTAGTCCAACGTGACGCATCCCTGGAGCAGAGCGTTCCGGAAGCCGGGGAGACGCTCCAGGGAGCGGATAGTCTCTGGAGGGAATTCAGGGAACGCCGCCAGGTTTTGCACGGCCTCGGTGTAGTCCCCGAAGCGCAGCCCGCGACGGGAAGAGACCTCCGAAGCCAGGTCGATGACGGACTGGCAGATGATGAGGAGCGAGAAGAGGATGTTGTTGTGGAGTGACAAGTCCCTTCGCAACGCATCCGGACTCGCCACCCGCGGGCGAAGGTCACCAAGGTGGTCGAGATGTCGGCGCAACCCGGCCAGCCGTTCCACCAAGAGGCTCATCGAGCGAGTGACTCCTCGGGGTAGCGGTCGCGTAGAAGGAGCACGCCCAGGTCCACGTCGCTCTCCCGGTGTTCCCGGCCGGCGGCGTGGCTGCCGAAGAGATAGACCGCCACCACACCCCGCTCGGGGGGCTCCTCGAAGTACCGCCTCAGATCCGCGAGCCTGCTCTCTTCCATCGCCTCTCCCCGACTCAGAGTATAGGAGATCGGCGTGCGCCGGGTGCCCTCTGGGGAGATCCATCTGTCTGGAGATGCTAGACTTCGCCCTCACCAACCAGAGCCGACTTTGCAATGACGATCACACAGTGGATCAAAGAACGCCGGAGCGCGGCCGGGCTGTCCCAGGCGCAACTCGCCAAGAAGACCAGCGTCACCCAATCCATCGTCTCCCAGTGGGAGCGAGGCGTCGCGGAGCCGAGTCCTATCGCCATGAAGAAGCTCCGCGCCCTCTTCGGAGAGCCGGGCGCCTCCGTTCCAGCAGAGGAACCTGCTCCCGCGGCGGCGCCTACAGACAAGCCGGCCGGCCGCGGCAAGGG
>JBKKAU010000647.1:0-9157 GCA_046714475.1 Thermoanaerobaculia bacterium | reverse complement strand
GCCCTGGTCGGTGTGTTCCTGATCCAGGTCTGGTCGATCCTGGGCCGGATGCTCTCCCTGGGCAACGGCCCGGCCGACCTCTTTGGCTTCCTGCTCGTGATGTTCGGCTCGTTGGTACAGCTCGCGGCCTGGGTCGTCGGCTTCGGCGCCGTCCTGCTGGCCCGTTTCGGCGCCGCCCCGCGGCCGCCGGCGGTCATGGCCCCCACCCCCATGGCCCCTGCGCCGTACCCGGGAGACCCGGCGCTGGCGACCGAGCCTCCCGTGGCGCCGGCCCCTGCTTCGCCGGCCCTGCCCGAATCCTGGCAGGGGCCGCCGCCGGCCGAGCGCTAAAGCGAAAGGACCCAAAGGACGACAAGGACTTCAAGGACTCTTCCTGTCCTTGGAGTCTTTGCAGTCCCTTGGGTCCTTGTCCTTTACCTCAACCGCTCCGCCAGCCGGCTGAAGCGCGGCCGGACCCTCTTGTTGCCGATCGCCGTTGCCAGCGCCCGGCTCTCGCCGACCAGGATCGCCAGCCGCTTGGCCCGCGTCAGCCCGGTATAGAGCAGGTTGCGCTGCAGCATGACGAAGTGCTGGGTGTGGAGCGGCAGGACCACGCAGGAGTACTCGCTGCCCTGCGACTTGTGGATCGAGCAGGCGTAGGCGAGCCGCAACTCGTCGAGCGAGCCGAAGTCGTAGGCGACCTCGCGGCCGTCGACCTTCACCCGGACGAGCTGCTCGACCTCGTCGATGTCGGTCACCCGGCCGATATCGCCGTTGAAGACCTCCAGCTCGTAGTTGTTCCGCACCTGCATCACCTTGTCGCCCACGCGCAGGCTCTGCCCGCCGCGGGTCACCGTCACCCCTTCGGGGTTCAGCAGCTCGCGCAGCACGGCGTTGAGGTTGTCGGTGCCCAGGGGGCCCCGGTTCATCGGGGTGAGCACCTGGATCTGCTCGACCGGGTCGAGGCCGAAGCGGGCCGGGATGCGGCGCGCCACCAGCTCGGAGATCGTCTCCACGACCTCTTCGGGGGCGCGGCGCTCGATGAAGAAGAAGTCGCCGTCGCTGTCCACCGACTCCAGCACCGGCATCATCCCCTGGTTGACCCGGTGGGCGTTGACGACGATCAGGCTGCGCTCGGCCTGGCGGAAGATCTCGGTCAGCCGCACCACCTCGACTACCTTCGAGCGGATCAGGTCGGCCAGCACCTTGCCCGGGCCGACCGACGGCAACTGGTCGACGTCTCCCACCAGGACGACGCGGCCGTGGTCGGGCACCGCCCGCAGGACGTGGTGGGCGAGCGTCATGTCGAGCATCGACACCTCGTCGACGATCAACAGGTCGCAGGAGAGAGGCCGCTCCCGGTTGCGCTCGAACCCGCGGTTGTGCGGGTTCCATTCGAGCAGGCGGTGGAGCGTCATGGCCTCGGCGCCGGTGGCCTCGGACAGGCGTTTGGCCGCCCGCCCGGTCGGCGCGCCGAGCAGCACCCTCTGGCCCTTCTTGACCAGGATCTTGACCAGGCCGCGCACCAGGGTGGTCTTGCCCGTGCCGGGGCCGCCGGTGATCACCAGGACCTTGCGGGTCAGCCCGGCGCGGATGGCCTGGCGCTGCTCGCGGGCGAGCCCCAGCCGCTCGCTCTTCTCGAACCAGTCGAGCGCCCGGTCGAGGTCGATCTCGAAGGGCAGCGGCGGCTGCAGGAGCAGGTTGCGCACCCGCTCGGCGACGCCGGTCTCGGCGCTGTGGAGGGCCTTCGGGTAGACCGCCCGCTCTTCGGGGTCGGCCAGCGGCTCGACCACCACCTGCTCGGACCGGGCGAGCCGGTCGAGCGCCTCCTCGACGGGCCGGGGCTCCGCCTTGAGCAGCTCCGCCGCCTCCTGGACCAGGGTCTCCCAAGGGAGATAGAGATGACCCTGGTCGGCGCCGCGGGAGAGCGCGTAGAGCGTTCCGGCCTCGAGCCGCTGCGGCGCGTCGGCGGGGAGGCCCAAAGCCATGGCGATCTTGTCGGCGGTCAGGAAGCCGAAGCCGTAGACCTCCGACGCCAGCCGGTAAGGGTTCTGGCGCACCAGGTCGGCGGCGCGCGGGCCGTAGGCCTTGTAGATGCGGATGGCGTGCTGGGTCGAGACGCCGTGGGACTGCAGGAACACCATGACGTCCTTGATCTCGCGCTGATCGACCCAGGAGCGGCGGATCTCGGCGCTGCGCTTGGGGCCGATCCCTTCGACCTCGGTCAGCCGCTCCGGGTCGTTCTCGATCACCTCCAGGGTGTCGAGGCCGAAGGCGCCGACCAGGCGCTTGGCCATGACCTTGCCGATGCCGCGGATCAGCCCGGAGCCGAGGTACTTCTCGATGCCCCCCAGGGTGGCGGGCGTCAGGGTGGTGTAGCTCGCCACCTTGAACTGCCGGCCGTGCTTGGGATCGTTGATCCAGGTCCCGGTCAGCCGCAGGTTCTCCCCCGGCTGCACCCCCAGGAGGTTGCCGACCGCCGTCACCAGGTCCTGGCGTCCGGGCACGGCGAGGCGCACCACGCTCCAGGCGTTCTCCTCGTTGGCGAAGACGACCCGCTCCAGGACCCCCTCCAGGGTCGAGGTCTGCGCGGGGCGGTCCGGGGATTCGAAAGGCAGGCTCATGACGACGAGCCGAGTTTACGACAAGAGGAAAAAAGAGGGGGGCCGCGCTGGAGGAGCGGCGAGGAGGGGCTTCAAGGCCCGGAGCCGGGCTCCGGCTCGCACGGCAGGCCGAGGCTCCGCAGCCACCCTCTCGCCCAGCCGTCATCCTGGGGCTGCGGCAAAGGCCTGGAGCCGCCGACCCGCGAAAGGTAGACGCCGGCCGTGGCGGCGCAAGACGTCACACGGTTCGAGAGGCCCTCGTACTTTTTATCCAGGAACGTCCGCAGGTTCTTTTTCGCGACCTCGGGCTTCGGTCCGATGACCAGGAAGTCGATCGGCCGTGCGTGGCCGTTGCGGCAGACCTCGGCGATCAACCGCAGGAGGAGCCAGTCCTGCATCCCGTGGCCGACGATGTGCCAGACCAGCCGGGTCTCGGGCCCGTACCTTTCCAACTGATGCCGCAGGTAATCCTCCGCCGCGGTGTAGACCTGGTGCAGGCTGTCCACCGGCATGCTGAGCGGGCTGTAGAGCTCCTTGTCGTGGCCGGCGGTGGCCATGGTGTAGAGATGGGCGATGTCGCCGTGCAGCTTGAAGAGGTAGCGGTGCTTCTTGGGCTCCTCCGGCTTCTCCGAGCGGGGCCGGCTCGGCAGATGGAGCACCTCGCGCGACAGCATGAGCGCCTCGATCGAGGTGGAGACGATCCGCCAGGGGGACTCGCTAGCGCCGACGTCCTTGCCGCCGTTCTGGGCGCTGCGGTCCCGGTCCGACTGCGCCAGGGCGATGGCCCGGTCGGCGAACTGCGTGTAGTTCGTGGTCAGCCAGCTCTCCCAGCCGAGATCCACCGCTTCGAGACATTGGTTGAGGTGTCCCCAGTCGTAGCGCAGGATGACCCGGCGAAAGGCCTCGCGCATCTCGTGCTCGCGCAGGCTCGCGGTCATCTTCTGCTCGATGCGTTTCTCGGCGTTTCCTAGATTGGAGACTCTCCTCTGGACTTCCTGCTCAAGGAGGTAGTTCCACCAGGCGTCGAGGTCGAAATCCTCCCTTTCGACAAGAAGCGCAAAATCAGAGAAGAACTTGTCCTCTTCCCCCTCGGCGTCCGGGCAGGGCAACCTCTCTTGAACAGGTTTCAGCTTCAGCCGCCCTTCCCGGAAGGGGGATCCCATCTCCAGCAGGAGGTCGGAGGTCGTGGGCAGGCCGAAGCCGCCTTTGCTGTCGTCCCGGAACTCGAAACCGGCGCCGGTGACGAGCACGTGCACGCTACGCTTCGCCGGGCCGGCGGTCGTTGTGGGCGGCTCCGTGGCGAGGGGAACCGCGGATGGCGATGTGGCGCTGACTTTACGCCAGAGGTGTTCGAGAGTATCCGGCGACTTGGGCCAGATCCTGAAGGGGAGCTCTTGGCCTGGGATGAAAAGGGCTCCGGTCTCATAGGAGCTGACGACCCTGACCTCGGCCTGCGGAACGTTGCGCGTGATCCACTCCACCGCCACGCGCCCAAGGCCCTCGCCGCTGCTGCCCAACTCCGCCTTTCCCAGCCCCTGTTCCTTGGCGTCCGGAGTCTCGGTGGGTTGACCGCGCATGTCCACCAGGAACCAGACCGGCCCGCCTCTGAGGCTTCTTCGGATGGTGGAGATGACGGTGGCGATCGTATCGAGAACCGTGCCATCGCCCGGCACCCACCAGACCGCGATCCGGCCGTCGGCCGTCTCCAGCGGGACCGGCGTCTTCCTCTCATCCTTCCAGAACAGGGTCTCGAGTTGCTTGTCGTGTTGAGGAGGCCCGCCCGGCCCATGATTGCCGCTGCCGATCCCGATGCTGCGACCCAGATAACGCCAGACGTGAAAGGCAAAGCGCATCGAGTCATCGACGATTACGAGCTCGGTCCTCGGGGCGGTGCTCATGGCGTCACCTCGGGGACCCGCTCGAGCAGGAAGGAGAACCAGTGCTCCTTGCCGGGCAGCTCGTGAATACTGAGCTGCCAGCCGACCACGGCCGCGGCGAGGTTGGCCAGGTAGAGGCCGGTGCCGTGGGAGGCCACATCCCGCGCCTCCCGCCGAGGCATAAGCTTTTGAAGTCCGAACGTCTCTAAATCCTTCAGACGTTTACGGTTCTCGCTGTCGGGAGCCTCTGGGCGTAAGGCGAAGCGGAGGATCGCTCCCGGTCGCGTCTCCCCGGACTGGATGAGCACTCGGGGCCAGTGGTCTTCCTCCCGCTCGCTGAGGTCCGGGCCGTAGTTGCGGTCGTTCTGGTCGAGCTCTTTGAGCGTCATCCGCAGGAAGCGGAGCTCGCGCGGGCGGAGAGGGATGTCTTCGCCCCGGTCGTCCTCGTGCCACGTCCAGCCCGGTGGATTCGGTCGCGAAGGGGTACGCTCCGGATGCGGGCCTCTGTCGGAGGGCTCGGGCCAGAAATCGCGCAGCAGGTCGTGACGGAAGGTGACCTCCCGCGCTCCCTCCTGGTCCAGCCGCCCAGGGTCGAGCAGCCCCTGGAGGGTGCGCAGGTTCTTGGGGATGCTCTCGGCGTCCCGCGAGCGCTCCAGCAGGTACGTGGCGAAGCGCTCGGCCCGCGAGTTGCCGCCGCGTCCCACCTTCTGGGGCCGCCCCTCGCCGCGGTGTTTCCAGACAAGCAGGGGGTCGAGCGCCTGCGCGATCTCCTCGAGCTCCAGCACGTGCTCGTCCAGCGACTCGAGAAGGCCGTGGCCGAGGATGCCGAGCACGATGTTCTTCTGGATGGCCGTGCTCTGCGGAAACGCCTCGGCCGCCCGCTGGAGTTGGAACAGGGCGGTCCGATAGAGCGAGTACTGGGGCTGGAAGATCCGGTGTCTCTGGGCGTACTCGTCGAGGCGGCCGAGAGAAGACCGGCACCATTGATGGATGTCGCGGCTGAGAAGCACGACCTCGGGCCTGACGTGGTCCGAGCGCTCCCGGAACGGGATTTTGCCGAGGACGTCCCGCTCGAAGCTCTCGAACACCGGCAGCCAGAGCTGCCGCGAGTGGCGGAAGGAGTCGTCGCCTCCTCCGGGGTGCTTCAGCCGGTGGAGCAGCTTGCGGGCGCGCTGCAGATCGATCCCGCTGGCGTCCCGGGAGAGCTGGCGTACCAGGCTGTGGAGCCATCGCAGGATCTCGGAGAAGAGGATCATCTCCTGCAGGACCTGCTGGTTGTGCCTTCCAACGACCTTTCGCAGGCGGCTGCGTGGCCACAACCGGCCCGTCGACTGGGGCAGCAACCCTTTCCAGAAGGGGTCCTCGACGTTCAGGCTGTCCTCCCGGCGGCCCGAGCCGGTGCGCCGGAAAAGCTGGACCGCGGCATCCGGGACCGGCACGCCCAGAGCGCCAAGCAGCGCGAGTTGGTCGAGCACGGCCGCGGCCCGGTCCTCCCGCGGGCTCTCCTGCGAGACCAGACCCGCCTCCGACATCCAGTGGGCGACCCGGATGGCGGCCGAGGGGCAGGCGCAGACGATCAGGGCCAGGGAGCGGGCGATCTCGTGGGTCACCGAATCGTTGACACGCTCCGCCGAGTGGGAGGCCTGCGTCGCGAAGTCGCTCAGCGCCTTGACATACTCCTCGAGACCCTCCCAGGGGGCCTCCTGCCTGGGGTCGTCGGGGGTCCAGGCGACCTCCCGGCTCCCGTCCTCGACCCACCGCTTGCAGGACCGGATCAGGGACAGGTTGGTGGCGCGCAGCGTCTCGAGGGCCAGGAGCGGGTCGCCCGCGACGAGCAGCCTCCGGATGCTCGCGATGCGGCTCTTCAGGATCTCGTCGATAGCAGGCTCTCCACTCCGGAGACAGAGCCGCCACAGGGTGTCGCCGTCGATCAGCTGCTTGGCGTAATTGATCCGGATCCTGACCTCCGTCCTGTAGGAGGTGCCCTGCCAGTGCTCCAGGCCCCGCTCCAGGGACCGGAGCAAGCCCTGGTAGACCTCGCGCACGCGGGCGATAGGCGCGACCGGCTCGACGTTCCGGAAAAGCCACCGGTTGGCCCGGTCGAGGACCACGGCCACGATCTCCACGAAGAGGTTGTTGTCCCGCACGCGAAAGACGCGTTCGAGCGCCTGGTCGAGAGCCTTCTCCACCCCCCTCGCGTCGAGCCGGTTCCAAGCCCGGTCCAGGTCGAGAAGGGGCCGCAGATGGCGCGGCAGCCATTGCCGGTCGAGGCTCTGGAGCAGTGGCACGGCGTTCCAGTTCCCGGCTTCCTCAGCCTGCAGGATGCCGCGCACCAGCACCTGCGGCGCTACGGGGGAGGCCACATAGGCGGCCTCGGCCATGCGCAGGCGCTGGTTGCGGAAAGGGCCGAACGAACCGGTGGCCTCGTCGCGGCCCTGGCAGACCATGCCCAGCCAGGTCTCCACCAGCTGCTCGTATTCCGCGCGCCGCTCGGGCAGGTAGCGCGGATAGTGAAGCGTATGGATCTGGAGCCTGCCCTCATTGGTGGCGACGGCCAGCCGCGCGAAGGCCTTCTCCCGGGAGCCGCTCACGAACCGGCGGGGCAGGTCCAACAGCCCCGAGGCGAATACCGCCGCGCGCAGCTCGAAGCGGGCGTAACGCTCGCCAGGGACGCGCAGCCGGTGGTGCTCCGGACGGCTTCCGGTCTCCTGTACCTCCACGCGGTCCGCGAAGAGAACGCCGCGGCCCTGCTGGGTCAGGGCCAGCACCGAAGGATAGGAAACGCCGCCCGGGGTCCCCGTGGCGAGCTCCAGGATGTGGAGCTGCGCGATCGGGCTCCCCTGCTCCCAGGTGGCCCACACGGTCGTGAACCGCGGGTTTTTTTCGTCGGGGGAAGATTGCTGCCAGGCGGCGATCGTGCCGTCCGCTCCGCCGACGAAGATGCGGCGCACCCCGTTCTCCCCCTGACGGCTGGTCCGGCAAGCCAGCGCCCAGACCGGCGTGCCGAGGCGTCCCACCAGGGTCGGCTGCAAGGAGCCGTCCCTGAGCGCGGGATCACGCCGCGGGACCTCCAGCCGCCAGACCTGGCCGTCTTCGCAGCCCGCGTAGACCTGATGACAGCCCCTCGAGGAGCTCTCTTCGTCCTTCACCAGGCACCAGACCCGGTTGCGGGCGATGGCTTTGCCCTCCGGCGAGGCCGCGGCGAGCTTCTCCTGGGGGACCACGCAGCGCAGGGCGGGGCGGACACCTCCCGACACCTCCACGAGGGTGACCTGCGCGATACCGCCGTGACCGCGCAAACCGGCCACCACCCAGCCCGGCTCGATCTCCAGCAGGCTGTAGACCGACTCCTGCCCTTCGCCGAGGCTGCGCAGATCGTGACGCGCGAGCGCCTCGGAAGTCGTCGCCTTCACGCGCTTCTTTCCGAGGTCCAACCGCCAGAGCTCGACAGAGTGCGCGAGACCAGGCTCGGGACGTTGCGCCGGGGAGGCGAGGAGGTAGTAACCGCCGTCTCCCGGGAAGCGGCCCAGGACCAGGGCGCGGCTGTGTCCGTAGTCTCTGGGCTCGCTACGCGCTGCCGGAACCCCAGATTTCAGGTTTTTTGCCCGCAACCGGTAGAGGCCCTTGGCGGCTTTGGGCGCGAACATGACGCAAAGCTCGAGACGATACCCTTCCCCTTGGGCGCGGCTCTCCGGGCGCACCACTTCATAGAGCTCGATGTCTCCCCAGATCCAGGAGACCGCCACCAGGACGCGCTCCCCGACATGCAGGACCTGCAGGTCCCAGGCGGTGCGGCCCAGCCGTTGGCCCTGGTCGTCCGCGAGCTCGAGGTCGACCTGCCGTTGGAACAGGAGCGAGCGATAGGCGAAGTGGTCGAGGTCCCGCGCTTTCTGTTTCTGCTCGGCGAGGATCCGCAGCGACTCGGCGGCGCTGCTGCGGATGGCATAGGAGGCGCCGAAGACCCCCCATTTCCGGGCGAACATGATCTGCCTCTCGACCGCGCGGCGGATGCGCTCGGCCTGCGGGGTCTGCTCGGGGCAGGCCTCGGCGATCGCCCGCAGCCAGCGGATGACGCCCAGGTAGAGGGACTCGCCGTCCCCTTGTCCATAGCGGTGGATCGTCCCCAGCAACGCGTGGGTCCAGAGCTCCACGGCCGGGCCCATTTCATCCGGCTCTTTGCGCGGGAGCTTCCGCAAGACGCTGCGCGCCAGCTCGGCGTTGGGGTTCCCCAGGAATTCGCGCAGTGTCTTCATCTCCTCGCGGCTCTCTCCGAGTTGCTCGAAGAGCTCGGCCAGCAGGGCCTCCGGCCGCCAGTCGCGGACTTCCGGATCCTCCTTCTCCAGGCGGCGTTGCAGATCGTCCACCGTGCCGCGCCGGAGCAGTCCGCGCAGAGAGAGGTCACCTCCGGTGGAGGGGGAGAGGAGCTGGACCTTGTACAGGCTGATCACGACACGGTCGTTGCGCCGCGCCTGGCCGACGACGAAGTGACCGTCCAAGGTCCGCCACGAGGCGTAGGCGAGGATCACCTGAGACGCGTCGTGGCGGATCCCCGAGCGCCGCCAGTTGGGGCGGAACCGGTGAGACCGGTCCTCCGCGTTCGAGCCGCGCTCGTCCCAGAACAGGTGAGCGTCCCCGGCAGAGTCCGAAACCCAGAGGAAGGCGTCCGTCCTGTCGGCGTAATACGTGATGGCCATGCAC
>JBKKAU010000646.1:0-8483 GCA_046714475.1 Thermoanaerobaculia bacterium | reverse complement strand
CCGGGTACGCGGGCGTCTCGCCCGCTCAAACTTCATCCAGCGTAAACTCACAACGCCTCAGATCTCCTTACGACGGCTCATTGTCTCGGGATCTGAGGCATTGTCTCCTTATCTGAGCCAGATCTGTTTACCACGGGCCATTGTCTGAAGATCTGAGCCGTTGTCTCCTTATCTGGGCCGTTTTTTGTTTACGCTGGCTCATTGTCTGTTTACGACGGGCCGTGGGAGGCGCTACTTCCCCCGCTCGATCGTATACAGCACGTCCGCGCTGGTCCCCTCGCCGCTCTCCGCCTGGAGGTTCCACTTGTCGTTGATGAGGTAGCGGATGCGGAAGGTGTTGACCGCTTCGAAGAGGCCGATGCCGTAGCCCACGTAGAGGCGGGGGGAGAGGTACTTGCCGACCACCAGCGAGGCCTGCTCGAGCGAGCCGTCTTCGCTCTCGAACCGCGCTTCTTCAAGGCCGTAGCGGGCGGCGAGCTTCTTGGCCAGCAGGTTGCCGCCCTTGATGCCCAGCGAGGTCGCGGCGTTGGCCAGCCGGTCGCCTTCCTGGGGCTGGGTCCGGTTGAGCGGCCGGCCGAGGAGCAGGTAGGAGAGGGTCTCGCTTTCGGTCATCGCCGGCCGCGACCAGAGGGTGACCTCGGGCTTCCGCGCCGTCCCCTTGGCGTTGATGCCGGCGACCGTGCCGTCGTCGGCCTTGCGGTAGGCGCGGATGTCGACGCCGGGGTTGTCGATCGGGCCGGCGAAGACCAGGCGGCCGCGCTCGATCGTCAGGTCCTGGCCGTAGGCCTTGAAGGTGCCTTCCTTGAGCTCGAGCTCGCCGACGCCGCGGGTGACCTTGCCGGGCTCGTCGACGGCAAGGAGCGAGCCGGTCGGCTTGGCCTCCAGACCGAAGAGGTTGACCTCGACGTCGCGGCCGAGCACCAGGCGGACGCGGGTGGCGACCTGGAGGTCCTTGCGGGCGTCCGGCTCCTCGCCCGTGGTGTTGACGAAGACCACGTCGTCGGAGGCGCTGACCGGCCCCTTCTTGCCGCGCTCCTTGATCTCGACGTCCGCTTCCGGGATCAGGACGTCGCCGGTGACCCGGATCAGGTCGCCGGCATAGGCGATCTGGAGGTCGGGCGAGACCAGGACCTTGATCTTCTCGGTGTCCATGGCCTGGAAGCGCTGGCCCTTGACCGCGAGCTGCACCGGGTTCTCCTTGCTCGGCACCAGGCCGCTCCGGCCCTTCATCGTCAGGGTCCCCGGGCCGGATTTGGCGCTCACGTCGAGGTCGAGGCTGCCGCTGCCGTCGCCGATCGCGGCGAGGCGGATCTCGCGCAGCTCCAGCCCGAAACGCGGCACGTTGGCGCTGCCGTTGGCGAGCCGCGCCTCGCCGGTGAGGAGCGGCCGGCCCACGGTGCCGGCCAGGGTGTAGCCGGCGGTCAGCGCGCCCTTGGGATCGTTCAGATCCGGAACGAACCCCTCCAGGAAGCCGATGTCGTTGAGCCGCACGTCGATCCGGCCGGAGAGGGGCTGACCTTGGAGCGGCACGCCGGCCGCGAAGCGGGGCAGGCGCGCCTGGGCATCCAGCGTCCCGATCCCGACCAGGGTCATGTGGGCCGTGGCATTGCCCGCGCCGCCGGCGCCGGCCTGCGCCCGGACCGAACCCTGCTCGTAGCGGAACGTCAGGGTCCGCCCTTCCTTGCCGGGGAAGCGGAACTCGCCCGGGCCTGGCCGGAGGTCGACGTCGGCGCTCGCCAGGACCGACCCGGTTCCGCGCGCCCGCACCGTGCCGTTGAGCTGCCCCGTGATCTCCAGGTCGGGCGGCAGGAAGGTCTTGAACAGGTCGAACGACAGGTCGGAGACTCGCGAGTCCACGTTCCAGGCGCCGGCCTTGGCCCAGCCGCCGGTGGCGCAGAGCTGGCCGTCGCGCGAGCGCCAGCAGAAGTCCTGCACCTGGACGGCGTCGGTCGAGGCGGCGAGCGGCGCCGGCTGGGTGAGGCTCCAATCGCCCGCCAGCTCCGAGCGCAGGTCGAGCTGGCGGATCTGGCCACGCCAGTCGGTCGGGGTGGCCAGGCCGCCGGCGAGCGCCAGCCCGAGCGTCCCGTCGTCATTGCGCGCCGTGGCGGTGATCGTATGGTTGCCGCGCGTCCCCCGGCCCTGGAGGAGCAGCTCCTCGACCCGGCGCTCGCCCGACTGGATGCCGCGCGAGGTCACGTCGAGGACCACCGTGCCGCCGGGGGCGAGGTTGACATCGGCCACCGCGGTCACCTCGGAGATGGTCTGGGTGCCGAAGCGCAGGTCCGCGCCCCGGGCGTCGGCCTGGATGCGCGGCGTCGCCGCCGGCCCCGACAGCCGGCCCTGGGCGGTAACGGCGCCGGCGCCCTGCGGGACGGCGATCGCCAGGTTGGGCGCGTCCAGCGTCCAGCGCAGGTCCAGGGCGTCGCCCACCCAGCCGGCGGCGGACAGCTTCGCCGTGCTCCAGGTAGCGTTCAGGCGCGTGATCTCGTGGCGCGAGCCGGCGAGCCGCAGGCCGGCCACGGCCTGGACTGGCTGGCCGCGGAGGGTGCCCTGGAGGCTCGAGACCTCGACGGTGCCGAACGGCCCGGCGTCTTCGAGCCGTCCCTGGGTGCGCGCCGCGAGCGACAGCCGGCCGGGGAAGCCTTCGGCGAGCTGGCCGGGGTCGATCCCCGAGGCGCGCACCGTCGCGTTCCAGCGCACGCCGGGCTTCCAGGCGACCTCGCCGCGGCCGGTGAGCCGGCCGCCGAAGAGGTTGCCGGCCAGCTCGTCGAAGCGGAAGCGCTCCTGGGTCCCCGAGCCGGCCACGGTCCAGCTCCCGGGCGGGACTTTGCCGCCGGCGAGACCGGCGAGATCGGCCTGCACCCGGGCGTTGTATTTTTCGGGGCTGCCGTCGATGCGGGCGGTGCCCCGGCGGCTCGCCACCACCGGCTCGCCGCCGCCTTCTCTCCGCAGGGGCCACGTCAGGTTCTCCCAGCCGGCGACCCCTTGGAAGCTTGGCGTCTCCCCTTCGGTATTGATCCGTCCCTCGGCGGTGAGCCGCGTCGGGGTGCCGGTCAGGGCGATGGCGGCGCGGTCGACGATCCACACCAGGTCGTCGCGGGTGACCTGGAAGTCGGCCGCCAGGGGCCCGGTCTGCTCCAGGGTCGCCTCGACCGTGCCGATCCCCGTGAAGTCGTCGATCGAGCCCTTCAGGGCCACCTCGCCGCTCGCCGGGATGTCGGGAAGGTCCACCTGGAGGAGGCGCGGGTTGGCGTCCGAGAAGCGGACCCGGCCGTCGAACCGCAGATCGTAGAGCGGCTGATGGAGGAGGGCGCTGGCCTGGACGGGGAAGGGGGCGTTGAGCGTCTGGTCGACCTGGAGGTCTTCCAGGGTGCCGGTGAGCTTGCCCCGGCCGCCCAGCTCCTGCATGTCCGGCAGGCGCAGCGACCAGCGGACGTTGAGATTGACCGGGTACTCCCCCTGCGGGCGGACGGTGCCGTCGACGTCGGCGTTGAAGGTGGCCGAGCGCACGGCCAGGCGGTCGACCCGGACGTTGTTCCGGATCGCCGTGGTCTCGAGGTCGATGCTGTCGATGACGAAGGGCTTGTCCCCCGGCTCGGGCTTCGCGGAGGCGAAGCTCAGGTTCCGGACCTTGGCGTCGCGCACGATGATGTTGAACCGGAGGTTGATGTCCGGCAGCGGCGTGCGCTCCTTCTCCTCTTCCGACGGCGTGGTGATGATCCGGATGCCGTCGGCGTGGAGCGCCTGGATGTCGAGCTGGCGGTTGAGGAGGTCGCGGAGGCGCCACTCCAGGTGCAGCCGGTCGACGTGGGCCGTAAAGCCCTCGCGCTCGTACTTGAGCCCCCGGATGTCGAGCGGACCGCGCAACGGCCCCTTCATCCCGGCGACTTCGAGCTTGCCGGGCATGATCGCCCCGAGACGGGTGAAGAGGAACTCGGTGCCGCCGTCAGTCCCGGCGAGGAACCAGACGGAGAGGCCGAGGATCAGGACGAGGGCGAGGAGCCCGAGCGAGCCCCACTTGAGGATCTTGCGGAGTCTTGGATGCTTCACAGGTCGGGTCCTACGGTGAGATGGAAACGAAAGGGGGTCCCGGGCTCGCTGATCGCCCAGGCGGCGTCGGCCCGGATCGGTCCGATGGGGGAGACCCAGCGCAGGCCGACGCCGGCGCCGCTCTCCAGGTTGTCGCCCAGGGAGAACTGGGCACTGCCGGTGTCGTAGAAGGCGGCGATCCCCCACTTCTCCAGGAACCGCCATTTCCGCAGGAACTGGTACTCCACCTCGACGCTGCCGGTCAGCAGGGTCGGACCGCCGATGACGTTTTCCTCGCCGCAGGCCGTCGGGTTGGCGGGGTCGACCGGCACCGAGCACTCTCCCAGGCGCTGGTAGGCGTAGCCGCGGACGCTCTGGTCGCCGCCGGCGAAGAAGCGCAGGGTGGGCGGCAGCTCATCGAACTCGTCGGTCTCGGTGTAGCCGACCTGGGCGCGCGAGATGAAGCGGAAGTTGTCGGCGAAGGAACGGATCCACTTGCCGTCGACCCGGCCCTGGAGGAACGAGAGGTTGGAGCCGATCGCGTCGTCGGTCACCCGGAAGTCGAACTGGAGCCGGTGCCCCTTGGTGGTGAAGATGCGGTCGTCAGCCTCGACCAGCGCCCAACTCGCCTGCGGGAGGATCATCTCGGCCCGGCCCTCCTGGCCGCCGATCGAGAAGTCCTCGCGCTGCAGGTTCAGGGCGAAGGTCTCGCGCCAACTTCCACGGGCGCCGCGGCCCCGGCTGAGGGAGGGGCCGACCAGCAGGCTCTGGCTGCGGTTGCGGCCCAGGGGGCGCAGGTCGGCATAGCCGACGTTGAAGCTGAGGACGTCGGTGCGCGGATAGGGACCCGGGATCTCATAGCTCGACTGGAAGCTCCGCTCGATGTCCGAGACGCGGGCCTCGCTCCGTCCACGATGGCCGCGGCGGTTGATGCGCCGCAGCTCCAGACCGAGCGTCCCCCGGGGGCCGGTATCGGTGCCATAGCCGACGCCGACCGTCCACCGCTGCCGCTTGGCGGGGGTCAGGTTGACCTCGATCGGCACCTCCAGCCCCTGCGCCTGCTCCTGCCGGGGCACCACCTCCACCCGCTCGAAGTAGGGGCTGTCCGAGAGGGCGTTCTGCATCTCCAGGACCTTCTCGACGTTGAGCGGCTCGCCCTGCTCGAAGGTGACGTAGCCCTGGACGATCTTCGGGTCGAGGAAGTCCTGGTTGAAGGCGACCGGCCCGAAGCGGTAGCGCGGCCCGGTGTCGTAATGGACCACGACGTCGGCGGTGTAGGCGGCGAGATCGACGCGGATCTCGCGGGCGTCGTAGGCGGCGTCGAGGTAGCCGTTCTCCGAGGCGTACTCGTCGAGCGCCGCCTTGCCCTCCTCGTAGTCGGGGTGGTAGACGGTCTCGCCTTGCTGCAGCGGGAACTCGCGGATCAGCGTCTGGAAGGCCGGGTCGTCCGCCCCCGCGCCGGTGACCTGGAGATCGGCCGCGCGGACCTTGAGCTCCGGCCCGGGATCGATCGTGTAGCGCGCCACCCAGGTGTCGCCTTCGCGCTCCAGCGTGCTCTGCACCGTCGGCCGGTAATACCCGAAGGGCTGGAGGGCCAGCTCGACCTCCTCCTGGGCATCGGCGTGCAGGCGGCGGATGCGCTCTTCCGACAGGTCGTCGTCGTCGCGCGCCTCCTCCAGGCTCAGGTTGGCGAGCACGTTCTGCCGCAGGGCGCGCTCGAGCCCTTCGATCTCGATGTCGACCCGCTCCTTGGCGAGCACGGCGCCGGGGAGCGACAGGGCGAGCAGGGCGAGCGGCAGGATCTGGCGCCGCCGGGAGCGCTTCACGTCGGCCTCCGTTCCGCAGAGGCGGTGGGATCGGGAGCGTCGACCGGGGCGGTGGCCCCGGCCTGCCCCGGCGGGACTCGCATCGCCCCCTCCTCGGGTTTGGCGCGGGAGAGGCGGTATTGCCGCGAGTGGATGCGCGTGAAGACCGCGCCGAAGAAGAAGATCAACGAAGAGTAGTAGACCCATAGCAGGACCACGACGAGAGAGCCGGCGGCGCCGTAGGCCGAAGCCATGCCGGTGCGGCCGAGATAGAGGCTGATCAGCGTCTTGCCGATCACGAAGAGCAGCGATGTCACCACCGCGCCGAGCCATACGTCCTTCCAGTCGAGCTTCACGTCGGGCAGCAGGCGGTAGATCATGGCGAAGAGCACGGTGATGATCACGAACGACAGCAGGAAGCTGGCGATCTCCAGGACCTCGACGGGGACCGGCAGGACCCGTTCCGCGTAGCTGCCGAGCCCCGCAAGGGCGGCGCTCAGGACCAGCGAGACCATCAGCAGGAACCCCAGCCCGAGCACGACCGCGAAGGAGAGCAGCCGCTTGCGCAGCAGCGTCGTGAAGATCGCCCCGGGCTTGGGAGCCACCTCCCAGACCGTGTTGAGCGCGTCCTGGAGCTGGCCGAAGACCGCGGTGGCGCCGAAGATCAAGGTCACGATCCCGACGACGGTCGCCATCCGCCCCGAAGCCGGCCGCGCCGCGCCCTGGAGCACCTCCTGGACCAGCATCGCCGCCTGATCGCCCATCAGCCCGCGGAACTCCCCGAAGATCTGTCCGCGGACCGCCTCCTCACCGAAGACGGCGCCGGCCAGGGCGATCACCACGACGAGGATGGGCGCGAGCGAGAAGATCGTGTAGAAAGCCAGAGCTGCACTCTGCGCCGAGGCGCCGTGCCGGTTCCAGCTCATGAAGATCTCCCGGAGCATCTTGCCCCAGGTCTGTGGCCGTACCACCAGTCTCGCCATCTCCGGACGTGGTTCTCTCGCTCGCGGTTTTTGCTCTACCTCCCAGCAAAAGCCACAATGAAAGCAACAGGCGTGCCAGCGACTTCGCCGGGTGGGATTGCGGGCTGTCGGTCCGTTCCCTTACCATGCGGCTCTCAAAGTCATGACCAGGGAGGCAGGATGCTCATACTGGTGGCCAGGTTCGTCCTCGAACGGCTACAGCAGGGCCCTGGTTCGCCGAGGCGGTTTAGACGGAGGGAGAAGGAGAAGAAGAATGCAGTCCGAAGAACGCCGTCCGGCGACGCTTCCAAGTCCGGGAGCTATGCCGGCAGTGATACCATCTTGGAGCATGTCAGCACATCATGAAGAGAGGCGGGCCCTCAGCCTGCTTCGCCAGACCCTCGTCCAAAGCGGAGTCCCGATCGACATCGTGGAGAGCCGGCTCGGTTGGGAGCCGGGGAGGCTCGCCGCGTCCTTGGAGGGAAAACGGCCCCTGAGCTTCGGCGACCTCGTCCAGGTGCTGGAAGCGCTGAGCGTCACGCCGCCCGAATTCTTTACCCGCCTCTACAGCTCCGAAGCCGAGAAATTGGCGGTAAGCGCCGCGGACCGGCGGTTCGAGCAGAGCCGGCAGGTGGTGCGGGACGCCTTGGACCGGCGGATGTCGTGGAAGAAGGAGCGGTCCGACCTATAAAGGGTCAGGAGAGACCTGGCTTCGAAACCAGCGCAATACTCTAATTTTTAGGAAGGACTCTTAGCGCAGCGTCTGGCGGTGGTGCTGCTCGAGCCGCGAGGTGAGAGAGCGGATCAGGTTGAGCGCCTGATGCTCCTGGTCCGCGACCTGCTGCAACTGGAGCAGAGAGGCGAGCGCGTCACGGTCCACCCGCAGGGCGCGGAAGATCGGTATGGTCTCGACCACCGTCTGCTTGACGCTTTCGATCACCTTCAGCTTGATGTACACGGCCGCCAGATCGAGGGACACCACCGCCACCTCATAGGGGAGGTTGCGGTCCATGAAGCCCTTGCGGGCCTGGAGCAGCGCGGTCTCGGCGGTACGCAGATGGCCGAGGTCGCGCAGCAGTTGTCCTTCCTGCCAGCTGGCGCGGAGCTGGATCAGACTGTCGGCGAACTCCTTGTAGAGATCGCGAGTCTCGAAGTAGAGCGCCAGCGCCTGATCCGGCCTGTCGAGGTCGATATGGCAACGGACCAGGTTGTGACAGGCGGCGAGCAAGAGGTGCGGGTCCCCTTCGTGATCGATCAAGGGGATCGCCTGGTTGAGCACGCGCGCGGCAGTCTGCGGCTCGCCAGAGTACAGGCAGGCGATCGCCTTGTGGACGAGCGAGCTCGCCAGAAGGTGCGTCTCGCCGAGCTCGCGGTAGATCTCTCCCGCCTCGTCGGCCAGCTCGATCGCGGTCTCGAACTGTCGCTGGAAGATCCGGAGCGACGCCGTCTGTTCGAGCAGACGGGCGCGCAACGGCGGATCGCCGGTCCCCTGCTCGCGATAGCGCCGGGCTTTCTCGAGGGCTTCGCCGGCCTCCTGGATTCGGCCGCAGACCCGTAGCGAGTTGCCGAAATGACCCCAGGCGCGAGTCCTGAGGTCGGCGAGCCGGGGCATGCTTCCCGCCGCCTTGGCCGAACAGGCCTCCGCGGCCTGGCGCGCCAGATCGGCAAGGTGCAGCATCCCGGCCGG
>JBKKAU010000645.1:0-9038 GCA_046714475.1 Thermoanaerobaculia bacterium | reverse complement strand
ATGAGCGTCACCAACTCGGTCTGCTGCTGGCCCATCGCCCGTTTCGGCACCGAGGAGCAGAAGCGGGCGGTGCTGCCCGCCCTGGCCGCCGGCGAGACGCTCGGCGGCTTCGGCCTCACAGAGCCGGGAGCGGGGAGCGACCCCGGTGGCATGCGCACCACGGCGTGCCGCGACGGCGACTCCTGGGTGATCGACGGCGAGAAGGCCTGGATCACCAACGCCGGCTTCGCCTCCATCTACGTGGTGGTGGCGCGGACCAACCCCGAGGCGGGGAAGCGCGGCCTGTCGGCCTTCATCGTGCCCGCCGACGCGCCGGGCTTCTCGGTCGGCAAGCCCGAGGAGAAGATGGGGCTCCGCTCCTCGTACACCGCCGCCATCCACTTCTCCGGCTGCCGGATCCCGGCGGGCAACCTCCTCGGCCAGGAGGGACAGGGGCTCAAGATCGCCCTCGCCACCCTGGACCACTCCCGGCTGGGCATCGCGGCCCAGGCGATCGGCATCCACCGGCGGGCCCTGGAGCTGGCGGTCGCCTACGCCCGCGAGCGGGTGCAGTTCGGGGTGCCGATCGCCCAGCACCAGGCGATCCAGTTCAAGATCGCCCAGATCGCGACCGAGCTCGAAGCCGCCCGGGCGCTCACCTGGGCCGCCGCGGTCGCCGAGCACTCCCGCGACGCCGGACGCAAGTCCGCCCAGGCCAAGGTCTACGCCTCCGAAGCCGCCAACCGGGCCTGCCAGGAGAGCCTCCAGATCCACGGCGGCAACGGCTTCCACGACGACTATGAGATCTCCCGCCTCTACCGCGACGTGCGCGTCACCACGATCTATGAAGGCACCAGCGAGATGCAGCGGCTGGTGATCGCGCGCAGCCTGCTGCAGCGCTGAGCGCCTTCAGCGGGGATCTCTCCTAGTCCTTTCTTAGAACCTAATCGGGCCAGCCGCAGGGCTGCCGCCAGCACGGTATTTGCATTCGTAAATACGCAGGTGTGCGGCGGAGGGAATTTTCATCGATTTCTTTGAAAGGAGCTCACCATGAGGAAGATCCTGCTTTTTACCGCGGCTGTTCTCGTCCTGATGAGTATGTCGGTCGTTCCGGCACCGGCCGACGACAACCCCTGCTGCCGCAATGCAGCGACGCTATGCGCGAGTGCGTGCCCGTGTGGCATCCAGTTCTTCAATTGCCCGGTGGTACCTCCCACCGCCTGCGCTCCGACGTGCGTGTGCAAACTCTGCAGAACCTAGGTTGTCGTGGGAGCGCGTCGCGCTCCCGAGTCTCTCGATAGGAACGTTCCATACAAGGAGGACAACCATGAAGACTCTGCTCACCATGCTTTTCATCTGCGTCCTTGCCCTTTTGCCCGGTCCCGCCGCCGCGGAAGACGGGGCCGCTGTCTCCCTGTCGGCTCCACTGCCGGCTCCTGGCCCGGAGGCGAGTTGCCCCCTGGCTGGCCTCTTCCGAGAGAAGGAGGATCTGGCATCCTCGCCCGTTTTCTTCGCTTCGTCCGGCGACGACATCGCCCCCGGCTGCTGTTCCCTGGGGGCGGAGACGTGCGCTACAGCGTGCAGGCTGTGTGGGGTGTTGGTCTATCAGTGTGTCAGGGTGACGAACACCACTTGCGTGCCCGCCTGTGTCTGTAGGACCTGCGGGAGCACGTAGCCGGCCCGCCGCCTGCCCCCTCCGCAAGCGGCAACCGCCCTAGTGGTTTAGCAGTCCTCCGGCCGCGCACCAGATCGCCCCTGTTCTTCCATGGCCGCTAGCTCCAGCGTCTGGCAGGAGAGGGCGCCATGAATGGCGCGCCTCTACATTTTGTGGCCCGGATTCGTGGGGGCGCGATCTATTGTGCCCTCTCCTCCTTTATACTGTCCTCAATGGACAGCGTTGGCATGGTTTTGCCGCTCCTCCTGGGCCTCGTCCTGGGAGGCGGCGCCGTCTGGCTCGTGATGCGGGAACGGCTGCGGGGCCATGAAGCGCAGATCGCCCAACTCCAGGGGGGCCTCGGGGAGGTCGCGCGGCTGCGGGAAGAGCGCGCCGTGCTCCAGGCCACGGTGGCCCGCCTCGAGACCACGATCGACAAAGAGCGCCAAGCTTCGCAGGAGAAGCTCGCGGTGCTCGACGACGCACAGCGCAAGCTCGCCGACTCTTTCAAGGCGCTCTCCTCCGAGGCGCTCCAGAACAACAACGCCTCGTTCCTCCATCTCGCCAAGGCGACGCTGGAGAAGTTCCAGGAGACGGCCAAGGGCGACCTCGACCTGCGGCAGCAGGCAATTGGCGACCTGGTGAAGCCGCTGCGCGAGTCGCTCAGCAAGGTCGACCAGAAGATCCAGGAGATCGAGACCGCCCGCGCCGCCGCCTACGCCAGCCTGACCGAGCACCTCAAGGGGCTGGCCTCCGCGCAGACCAACCTGGAGCGGGAGACCACCAAGCTGGTGGGGGCCCTGCGCGCCCCGGCCTCCCGTGGCCGCTGGGGGGAGATCCAGCTCCAGCGAGTGGTCGAGATGGCCGGCATGGTCGCCTACTGCGACTTCACCACCCAGGTGACGGTCGAGACGGACGACAGCCGTCAGCGTCCGGACATGGTGGTCCGCCTGCCCAACCACAAGCACATCGTGATCGACGCCAAAGCGCCGCTCGAGGCCTATCTTGATTCGTTGGAGTCCCTCGACGAGGAGGCGCGCCGGGTCAAGCTGAAAGAGCACGCCCGGCAGATCCGCACCCACCTCGGCAAGCTCTCCCAGAAAAGCTACTGGAGCCAGTTCGAGCCGGCCCCCGAGTTCGTGGTCCTCTTCCTGCCCGGCGAGACCTTCTTCAGCGCCGCCCTGGAGCAGGACCCGGCACTGATCGAGTTAGGAGTCGGCCAGCAGGTGATCCTGGCGACGCCGACCACGCTGATCGCCCTGCTGCGCGCGGTCGCCTACGGCTGGCGGCAAGCGCAGGTGGAGGAGAACGCCCGCTCGATCAGCGACCTTGGAAAGAGCCTCTACGATCGCCTCCGCACCTTCGCCACCCACCTGAGCGCCGTCCGCCGCGGCCTCGACCAGGCGGTCGACGCCTACAACCGTTCGGTCGGCTCGCTGGAAGGCCGGGTGCTCCCGGCCGCCCGGCGCTTCAAAGAGCTCGGCGCTGCGGGAGGCGACGACATCGAGACCCTGGAAGTCGTGGACAAGGTCACCCGCTCCATGGAAGCCGGAGACCTGACGCTGTTCACCGAAGCGGCGGAAGGGGAGGAGGGTGGGCGAGTGGTATCGTAGGAGCTCAAGATAGGGAGGTTTCCGCAGGATGAGGCCCGAGAGCGAGAACCGTCTGGAGACACAGACGTGGTCAGCGCCGACGGGTAAGCCTCCGCCTTCGCTCACCGTTCCCGGCTTGACGATCCTCGGTCACCCCCAGGTCCAGCGGGTCGGCGAGCGGGCGGCTTTGCTCGATCTGTCCTCGGGACGGGAAACGCTTTTGTCGCGGGGGGAACCGGGGTTTGCCCCGCCGGGCGAATCGGCGTTCCGGCCTCTCGCCGTGCCCTATCTCAGCCGCCGTCCCTGGCTCTTTCGGCCGACGGCCGGCGGCGGCGTCCGGTTGCTCCGGGGCGACTCGCCCATGTCCCTGGCCGCCAACGACGAGCCGGTCGACAGCGAGGCCTCGTTCTCGGCCGCCGAGGTGGACCGCGGCGTGGTGTTGCTGCTCGCCGGCCACGTGGTCCTCCTGCTTCATCGCTTCCGCCCGGTCTTTCCCGGCAGCCTGCCACGCTACGGCCTGGTGGGCCTGAGCGACCCCCTTCTCGAGCTCTGCCGCCAGATCGCGCGGGTCGCCGACCTCGATGTCCCGGTGCTGTTGCGCGGCGAATCGGGGACCGGAAAGGAGCTGGTGGCCGCGGCCCTCCATCACGCGAGCCGCCGGCGCGACCGGCCTTTCCTGGCGCTCAACATGGGCGCCCTGCCCGCGTCGCTCGCCGCGGCCGAGCTGTTCGGGGCGACGCGGGGAGCCTACACCGGCGCCGAGCACGCGCGGCGGGGCTACTTCCGCCGCGCTCACGGCGGCACGCTCTTCCTCGATGAGATCGGCGAGACTCCCCAGGAAGCACAGCCGCTGCTGCTGCGCGCCCTGGAGAGCGGCGAGGTCCAGCCGCTGGGGAGCGAAGAGACGGCGCGCGTCGACGTGCGCGTCCTCGCCGCCACGGACGCGGATCTCGAGCAGGCGGTGGCCGCCGGACGCTTCCGTGCTCCGCTCTTGCACCGCCTGGGCGGATACGCGATCCGCCTCCCTCCCCTACGCGAGCGGCGCGACGACATCGGACGGCTGTTCTTTCACTTCCTGCGCGAGGAGCTCGCCGCGGTGGGGGAGGAGCGTCGTCTGACAGAACCCGGCCCCGATGCGCAGCCCTGGCCTCCCGCGGCGTGGATCGCCCGCCTCGCCGCGGCGCCGTGGCCCGGCAACGTCCGCCAATTGCGCAACGTCGCCCGCTCTCTGGCCATCGACAGCCGCGGCACCGGGGAGGACGCCGCGGAGACCCAGCTCCCTGCGGCGTTCGAGGAGCTGCTGCGCGAAGGGAGCCCGCCCCTGGAGCCGGGATCACCGTCAGGGCCGGCGTCGGCCCCGACGGCCGTACCCGCGCTGGCGCGGACGGTCTTCCGCAGTCCTCAGGACGTCTCCGAAGAGGAGTTGCTCGCAGCGCTCGCGGCCAACCGCTGGCAGCCGGGGGCGACAGCCCGCCAGCTCGGCATCTCGCGCCCGTCGCTCTACTTCCTTCTCGATATGTTTCCGAGCACTCGCAAGGCGATGGACCTGAGCCGCGACGAGATCGTCGAGGCCGGGGAACGCTGCGGCGGCCGCCCGCGCGAAATCGCGGCGGTCCTGCAGGTTTCGGAGGCCGGAATCCGCCGCCGGATGAAACAGCTCGGCCTGCTCCCGATCCCCCAGGTACCCCCGAAGCCGTCATGAGCCGGGAGGAACAGCCATGAGCCGGGAGGAAGAGCCGCCGGCCGAAGCGTTAGGACCCTACCGGCTCGTCGAACGGCTCGCCGCCGGCGGCATGGGAGAGGTCTGGCGCGCCTGGGATGGCCGGCTGAAGCGGCCGGTGGCGGTCAAACATGTCCTGCCGCAGATCCTGGCCCAGCCGGGGGCACGCGAGCGCTTCCGCCGCGAGGCCGAGGCCGGGGCCCGGCTCGCCCATCCCGCCGTGGTCCAGATCTACGATCTGGTGGAATCGCCGGAAGGCGACTGGCTCGTCATGGAGCTGGTGGTGGGGAAGACGCTGCGCCAGCTCCTCTCCGCTGGACCGCTCGACCTGCGGAGCGCCCTGCGGTGGGGAGGCGAGATCGCCGGAGGGCTCGCCGCCGCCCATGCGGAGGGCATCCTGCATCGCGATCTCAAGGCGGGCAATGTGATGATCACCGCGGCGGGTCACGCCAAGGTCCTCGACTTCGGCATCGCGCGGTCGCTGTCTCCGGAGGTGCCCGGGCAGGAGATGACGCTCTCGCGGCCCGGGACGGTGCTGGGCACGAGCTACGCGATGTCGCCCGAGCAGGCCCTGGGGCTGCCGCTCGATCACCGCTCGGACCTCTTTTCGCTGGGCTCGCTGCTCTACGAGATGCTCACCGGAGAGGCGCCTTTCCGCGCCTCCACCGACGCGGCCACCCTGGCCCGCGTGTGCAGCTACCGCCCGCTGCCGGCGCGGCGGCTGCGCGCGGAAGTGCCCGCCGAGGTCTCCGCGCTGATCGAGCGGCTGCTCGAGAAGGAGCCGAACGCCCGCCCCCGGGACGCCGGCGAGGTTGCCGCCCGCCTCGAAGAGGCCGCCGCCGCGCTGCTGGCGCCACGACCGCTCGCGGGAGCCGCGCCAACCCAGGACGCCCTCAGGCCACCGCCGGACGAGGCCACGTTTGTCGCGGGACTGCCACGGGCCGCGGATTTAGAGCCGTCCAGCGCCACTCACCCGCGCGGCCGCCGGGCCTTCCTGCGCTATGCCGGCGCCCTCGCCGGCGGGCTCCTCCTCTCCCTGGCCCTCGCCTGGCAGGGCGGGCACTTTGCAGCCCCGCTCCGCACCGCCGGCACCTATGAGCTGTACGAGGAGGGCCTGGCGGCGCTCCACCGCTACGACAAGCCGGGCAACCTCGACAAGGCGATCGCGGACTTCCGGCAGATCATCGGCCGCGCCCCCGACCACGCGGCGGCCCACGCCGCCCTGGCGCGCGCCTACCGGCAGAAGTTCCTGAGTGACAGCAAGGACCGGATGTGGTTGGACCAGGCCCTGCCGCTGGCCGAGCGGGCCGTGACGCTCGACGGCTATCTGGCGTCGGCCCGGGTGAGCCTGGGCCTGGTCTACACCTCGCTCGGGCGTCTGGACGAGGCCGCGCGGGAGATCGAAAAGGCGATCCAGCTCGAACCGGGGAACGCCGATGCCCAGTACGCCCTCGGCACCTTGTACGAGACCCGGACCCAGCTCGACCTGGCGGAAGCCGCGTTTCAGCGTGCGATCGCTCTACGCCCCGACCGCCAGTTCTACGACGCGCTGGGCGCGCTCTACCTGCGCACCGGCCGCCCCGCCCCGGCCATCGCCGCCTTCCAGAGCAGCATCCGCCTGGCCCCCGACGGCTATCTGGGTTACAGCAACCTGGGGTCGGCCTACTATCACCAGGGCGACCTGGCCCAGGCCGCTGCCCAATTTCAGAAAGCGCTGGAGATTCAGCCCCAGCCGTCGCTCTACTCCAACCTGGGGACCCTCTACTTCGCCCAGGGGCTCTATCCGCAGGCGGCCCAGGCCTTCGAGCAGGCGCTCGAGCTGCCGGGAGGGGCCAACAACTATCTTCTCTGGGGCAATCTCGGGGACGCCTGCCGCTTTCTGCCCCAGGAAGGAGCCCGGGCCCGCGAAGCCTACTCGCGGGCTCTCCAACTCCTGGCGGACCCGCTTCGCGCCGCGCCGCGGAATGCCACCCTCCTGAGCCGGCGCGCGGTCTACCTGGCCAAGCGCGGGGACTGCGGGCCCGCTCTCGCAACGGCCGGGGAAACCGAGCGGCTGGCGCGGAAAGACGCCGCCGCCCAGTTCCGGCTCGTGGTCGCCCACGAGGTTTGCGGTCGCCGTGAACCGGCGCTCGCGGCGCTCGAAAAGGCGCTGCACAACGGCGTTCCCCGCGCCGAGGTGCAGCGCGATCCGGAGCTCCTCGCGCTACGTGGCGACGTGCGCTACCACAGACTCCTTGTCCGCCTGGCTCCCGTCTCGACCGCCCCTTGAAGAAGAGGCGAAATCAAAACCATCCGGCCCCACAACCATTTCAGGATCCTGGAAGAACATGCGGAGGCCGTCCTCGGTCCCCAGCGCCTGCACGAAAAAATTCAGCAAGAACTTTTTATTCTCGGCTTGCGGAGTCACCGTCACCGGGTCCGATTGCCAGCAGGGCAATGAGTCTCCGAAAAATACGCTCGGTTGCACTGACGGGTTGGGGCCGCTGTTCGGGATTATGGGCTGGAGAGTGTTCAGTGGGTCGACATTCTCTTGGCCTTCGACCGCAGCCCGCGTGTTGATGGTGAAGGATTCGATACTGATCTCTTGCTGAAGGTCCATGGTCACATTGAAGATCTTGAATATGATTGTATCGCCGCTCACCACGCATGGTCTTTCGATCACGCGTGAATGGGCCTGAATGAAGGCCCCATCCAGATAGCTCGCGTTCGCGGGACCTGTGACCGCGTTCCAATCGATTCCAAATTCCCAGATGTAGTTGGCCATGATCGTTCTCCTTTGGTTACGAATGCCATTTTGCAAGGCGTGCGCCAGGGATAATACGTCCTGTCTCAAGGGGCTCGGAGGTTGTCGGAGGTTGTCGGAGAGCCCGGTCGACAGTCGGAGCTGTCGCCGACAACAGGATGTAAGTTGTTTGTACTCTGTAGTTTGTCTGGCACCTCCCTTGCTATTGCCGAGTTTTAGACATCGCGGCGGCCACCCAGATCATCGGCCATCGAGCCGGAGGGTACAAGCGCCGCGAAAACGAGAGAACGGAGGACTTATGACCACATCATTGAGAGCAATCGCCTGTGGGTTCGTGTTCGCGTTGGTGCTCGCGGAAACCGCCGGGGCGCAGTCGACCGCGTGGAGCGACGCCGACAGAGACGCCGTGGCCTACGTGTTCGACAAGGCCGCCGGCACTCGCACTATCACCCTCGACCTGAGCGACCCCAAGATGGCGCGGTTCCTCAAGCGCCACTACGAGATCTCGGGTATGACGGCGGACCGTTACCCTGGGCTGCACGGCCTGATGGACACCTCCGCCCGAGTCCACGCTGAGCAAGGAGTCACCGGTCCTAAGGTGACCACCCTGTCCGAGGACCTCACGTACGAGGATACCGCGACGCTGATGCTCGCGCTCTACCCCACAGCCGCCCAGGTGTACACCGGGATCGCCGCGGCGAGCATGGAAGCCGCGGCGCAGGATTCGACGCGTAGCCTGAGCATCGCCTACACCAGCTTGTGCTTCTTCGATTCCAACAACAATCCGATCGGAACCTGCGTCACGCAGCAATCCTTTGGCGCCGGGCAGTACTTCCCGCTCAGCAATATGGTCACGACGGCGGACGAGAATTTTTCTGCGGCATTATCCGCTACCTACTCGTACCCCGATCCCGACGACCCCAGCAACACGAAGTATCTTTCGCAGATGTCCGTGCTCGGCCTCAACTCGGTCGACGCTCCCTGGAGCCAATCCATCGTGCATCCCCTGATCTTGAACTCTCAGAACAATCCGCTGCTGGCGGCCCTGGTCTGCACGAGCCGGGCGGTCAACGTCAACGCCAATCCGGGAGTCTGCGACTACGGCACGTATGCGGACACCGATGTGCTGGTGTCCATGAAGGGCTCCATCACCTTCAGGGCCGACCAGGCCCCGAAGACCGACCCCAGCGGCCGTCTCGTGGGGACTGGTTCCGTCACCTTGCTCAACCCGGTTGTTGCAAAAAAATTTAGTCTTCTGGGGTTCAGGCGGCTTCCTCAAGAGCACATCTGTAATGCAATAAATCATGCCGAACAGCCTTGTTGGCGTTCAGCGTCAGTGTGAGTCGCCCT
>JBKKAU010000644.1:0-18395 GCA_046714475.1 Thermoanaerobaculia bacterium | reverse complement strand
CCTTCCTGCTGCGCCACACAGCCGCAGAGGCCGATCAGCAGGCCGGCGTTGTGCCGCTTGAAGAGGCGGTACTCGCCGATGCGCGAGTAGACCTTCTGCTCGGCCTTGTCGCGCACGCTGCAGGAGTTGAGCAGGATGATGTCGGCCGCTTCGGGCTCGTGGGTCGGCAGGATACCCTGCTGCATGAGCTGGCCGGCCATGCGCTGGCTGTCCAACTCGTTCATCTGGCAACCCCAGGTTTCAATGTAGACGCGGCGGGGGCGAGCTGGGCTCATACTCCACTCCATCTTCATCCAGAACTGCCGGCTCTACAGGCTCGCCCGAAGGGGGCTCTGCGGGTTTCTGTATGGGCTCCTGGTCTATTCCCTCGCGAAGCCAGCCCGGAAGAGCGCCTGCCTGGCGTCCCTCTTCCAGGAACCGGGAGAGATCCTGCTGGGCGGTTTCAGCCTCAGCCCGAGCGTCCTCCAGCCGATCGAGCACGCGGTCCCATTCCGGCTTGATCTGCCCATCCCGGACATAGGGATCATCCTGCCCGTAGAACCGTCGACGCCAATCGGAGGCGCTCTGCTCCAAACGATGGACCTCTTCCGCGGCTTGGCGCCAGCGAAGACGGATCTCCAGACCCTGCTGGCGCCAATACTGCTCGTCCCGCAGCTCCGGCAGGTCAGACGCCGGCTGGCCTGGTTCCTCTTTCTTCTTGGGGCCAGCAACCGTGAGCTGCCCCGTGGAATATTTCGGCAAGGTCTTGTTGGTAATCACGGCCACGGGAGGCCCCGCCTGTGCCTTTCGCTCCCGCTCGGCCCTCGCGGCTTCCACCAGGCTTCTGGAAGAGCCTTCGCCATCCTCCCCCGACTCCACTACGATCACCTGCCTCTGAGCCGGTCTCTCCTGGGTGCTTGAAGGAACTGGCTGGGCCGGCGGCTCCTGGGACTTGGTTTTCTCTTGCGCCGCGGGTGGGTTTTCGGTCCGGGCCACCGGCCGGGGCTGACCGGTGCAACCTGTCGAGCCGAGTACGCCGAGCAGGAGAAGGCCGCTGAAGGCGGTCCTACGCACGACCATAGCGGTCTTCCAAGCGGACGACGTCGTCCAACTCCGGAGTCGAGACCTCGATGATGTCGCAGCCGTTCTCGCCGGCGACCATGCGGTGATGCGTAAATGGAGTGATACGGTAGGAGTCGCCGCCGCGCAGGATGGTGCTGGTCAGAGTGCCGTTTTCCTGGACGATCAGCTCCACCTCTCCTTCTGTCAGGAAGAGGGTTTCATCCTTGCGTTCGTGGTACTGCAGGGACAGGGCCTCACCTGGATTGACGTGCAGGACCTTGCCTACGTAACGATCGGTGTGGGCGAAGATGAGCTCATATCCCCAAGGTTTTTCGACCCGACGAATCGGAAAACGCATCGAAGTCCTCTCAATCAGGATGACAGGGCGGAGAGCTTGGTCTCGAAGAAACTCTCTAGGTTCTGCTGAACTTCACCGGCGGTGCAGAACGTCAGGCAACGCTCAGCCAACTGGGTCAGCTCGGTGGTGGATAGCTCCCGAATCCAAGTCTTGACCTCCGGAATCCTGCTCGGCGCCATCGAAAGCCGCCGTAAACCGAGACCGACCAGGAGGAGGGCGTAACGCGGATCCGCGGCCATTTCCCCGCATAGACTGAGCTCGATACCGGCGGAACGGGCGCTGTCGATCACGAAGCGTAGCATGCGCAGAATGCCGGGATGAAGAGGCTGGTAGAGATCGGCCACATGCTCGTTGTTGCGGTCCACGGCCAGCGCGTACTGGATGAGGTCATTGGTGCCGATCGAGAAGAAGCTGGCCTCCCGGGCCAGCACATCCGCGATCAAAGCCGCCCCTGGGACTTCGATCATGATCCCCAGGCGGAAGTCGCGCCGGAAAGGGACCCCCTCCTTCTCCATCTCCTCAGCCACTTCATCTGCAAAAGCCCGGAACCGCCTCAGCTCGTCGAGCGTGCTCACCAGCGGCAGCATGACCCAGAGGTCGCCATAGAGTGCGGCTCGCAGGAGGGCTCGGATCTGGGTGCGAAACACCTCCGGCCGAGCCAGAGTCAGGCGGATGCCGCGCAATCCGAGCACCGGATTCTCCTCTTCGGTGGCCATGACTTCGCGGGCCAGCTTCCTGCCGCCGAGGTCGTAAGTCCGGATAATAGCCGGATGAGGAGCGGCACTCTCGATCAGGCGGCGGTAGATCTCGACATGCTCGTCTTCGGTCGGCAGCGCAGGGCTCTTCTCGATGTAGAGAAACTCGCTCCGGTAGAGGCCGACACCGGCCGCCCCATAACTGGTCACCTCATCGATCTCCTCCGGCAGGTCGATGTTGGCCATCAGGAGGATCTCGGTGCCGTCGCGCGTCTTCGAGTCGAGCTCGCGAGTCGCCCTGAAATCCTGATCCCGCCGCTCGAGATCGACCCGCAGCGCCCGGTACTGCTCCAGGACTGTTTCCGAGGGGTGGAGGACGACCTTGCCGTCTTCCCCATCGACGATCACGAGGGCTTGGTCTTCCAGCAGCCGCGTAACCCCGGTGAGGCCCGCCACCAAGGGGAGATGAAGCGAGCGGGCGATAATGGTGGTATGGGAGGTTCTTCCTCCCGACTCAACGGCAAAGCCGATCACCTTCTCACGCCCGAGGCGTATCGCGTCCGAAGGGGTCAGGTCGTCCGCCACGATGATCACACCCTCGGGAACGTCGCCAAGGTCGCGATGCGAGGTCCCCTGGAGGCTCCGCAGCAGATGGCGGCTGATGTCCGTGAGGTCCTCGCTTCTCTCCCGCAGGTAGGCGTCATGCATATGGGCGAACCGCTCGTCGAGCTCCTCGGCAGTCCTGTGGACAGCCCATTCAGCGTTAACCCGGTTGTTGCGGATGCGCTGCTCGACCTTCCCTAAAAAGTAAGGGTCGGAGAGCAGGAGGATGTGAGCATCGAAGATCGCCGCCAACTCATTGCCCAGGCTCTCCCCCGCCTTGGCCCGGATGCGGAGCAACTCGTTCAGAGCATGCTGCGCCCCTTCGCGGAGACGGGTGACTTCCGACTCGACCTGCTCTTCCAAAATTGGAAGGCGGAAGACCTCAGGGCCCCTCGTCTCGATCACGACGACACGGCCGATCGCCACGCCGCCGGAGACGCCCAAGCCTTGGAGGATTTGCATCTCGCTGGAGGTCATCAACTCTCCTCGTGGAACCGGTTCGAGATCAGATGCGCGATCGCCTGCATGGCCTCCTCCTCATCGGTCCCCTCGCAACGGATCTTTACCCTGCTCCCCTGCCCTGCGGCCAGGAGCATGAGCCCCAGGATGCTCTTGCCGTCGACTTCCTCGTCGTCCTTGAGCACCGTCACACGGCTTTGAAAGCCGCCGGCCATCTGGACCAGCTTCGCCGCGGCCCTGGCGTGAAGGCCAAGGCGGTTGACGATCTCCGTCTCCCGCTCCACCATGCTATGTCTCCGACTTGGCGGCCTTGGCCTCACATTTTTCGGGTTGGACCATATCACTGGCCAGACAGAGGCTCCGCTGCGCCTTGGACTGGAGGTGGCGCGCTACCTCCAGCAGGTTATTACCGTTCTCAGATTGGCAGGCTAGGCGCAGGACCATCGGCAGATTGACCCCACTGAGGATCTCCACACGTCCCGGCTCGAGAAATCCCAGGGCGAGGTTGCAAGGCGTACCGCCGTACAGGTCCGTAAGGATGAGGACTCCCTGCCCTTCATCCAGCCGCTCGATCGCGGCCCCGATCTTCCCCTTGGCCTCCTCCACCCCTTCGGACCAGTCGAGAGAAAGCGCCTCGAAACCGGCGAGGCGGCCCGAGATCACTTGGGCCGCGGCCAGAAGCTCTCTCGCGAGGCCGCCATGAGTCAGGATGAGTTTGCCGATCATCTATTTCGATCCAATCCAGAGTTCCACCTGAAAGCTACATCCACACCCTTCATAGTTAACTCTATATCCTGGCCCGCTTAATCCTGGCGCCCCTGACGAGCCTAACGGGCAATGTCGCGATGGATAACGCGGGCTGGCCAGCCCTGCGTCTCGAGCTTGGTCTTGAGCCTCTCGCAGATCGCTACGGAGCGGTGCCGTCCTCCGGTGCAGCCGACGGCGATGGACAGGTAGCTGCGGTTCTCCCTGCGGTAGCGTGGAAGCAGGTACACCAGCAGCTCGGTGAGTCGTCGGACCAGCTCTTCGAAGTCGGGTTGGCGGTCCAGGTATTCCTGGACCGGGGCGTCCTGGCCAGTCTGCTCGCGCAACCCGGGGACGAAGTGGGGGTTCGAGAGGAAGCGTGCGTCGAACAGGAGGTCCGTCCCCGAAGGAATGCCGTGCTTGAATCCGAAGCTCACCAGGGAGACGACCATTCCGGGCTCTTCGCCCGGAGAGCTGGCGAACTCCCTATAGACCTGGCTGCGGATCTCGTGGATCGACCACTGGCTGGTGTCGAAGACCATGTCGGCCCGGGCGCGGAGCTCGGCGAGGATCTCCCGTTCCCGCTGGATCCCCTCGATCACCGGCCGATCCGGTGCCAGAGGATGGGGGCGGCGCGTCTCCGAGAACCGGCGTACCAGAACCTCATCGGAAGTCTCTAGAAACAAAAGAGTTGTTTCGGTCCGCTCGCGATCGATCTCGGCGATCAGCCGGGGGAACTCGTCGGCAAAGCCCGGGGCCCGGACATCGGTGACGACCGCGATGCGGTCGTGTCCCGGCACGAGCTGCCGCGGCTTGTCCAGGAAGAGGCGGAGCAGCGGCAGGGGCAGGTTGTCTACCGTGTAGTAGGAGAGATCCTCGAAGGACTTGGCCACCACGCTCTTGCCCGAACCGGACAAGCCCGTGATCAGCACCAGCTTGAGCTTAGCGGGACGGAGTTTTTCGGTTTCGCTCAAGCTGCGCCTCCAGCTTGCGCGCGAACTCGCGGGCGGAATGGTGCCCTTGGAGCTTGAGGACGTGATTGCGCGCGGCGATCTCGACGAGAATGCTGACGTTGCGGCCAAGCGCTACCGGCATTCGGATATAGGGACAAGGGGTATCTAGAATGTTGAATAAGGTCTCATCCAAACCCAACCGGTCATAGGCCCGACCTTGTTGCCAATGCTCGAGCTCGATGACCAAGTCGATCGGCGTCCGCTCCCGGACCGACGCAAGGCCGAAGAGATCCTGGACGTTGATGATCCCGATCCCCCTCAGCTCCATATGGTGCCGGAGGGGCCCCTCACTGTAGCCGATCAGCTCGCCGTTGGGATACCGCCTGACGTTCACCCGGTCATCCGCCACGAGGCTGTGACCACGGGTGATCAGGTCGAGGGCCGACTCGCTCTTGCCGACGCCGCTCTCCCCGATCAGTAGGACGCCGAGGCCGTAGATCTCCAGCAGCACGCCGTGCAGGCAGGTGGAAGGCACCAGCCGGTCTTCGAGGAAGTAGCTGATCCCCTTGATGACGGTCGACGACAACGCCGTCGAGGAGAGCACGGGGACCTCCCGCTTCTGGCAGGCGAGCAGGAAGCCGGGAAGCGGGGAGAGCCCCTTGGTGATGACGAAGACCGGGACAGGCAGGGCCGTGATCGTGTCGATCCGGTGTTGCTGCTCCTCCTCGTCCAGAGTCTTCATGTACTCCGTCTCGCTCTCGCCGATGATCTGAACGCGGCCGGGCTTGATATAGGCGTAATAGCCCGCGAAGGCGAGGCCGGGTTTCTGGACCCGTGGATGGGTGATCGGGTTGTCGAGGTGGGACTCTCCGGAAAGCAGCCGGAGACGGAGGTCCGACAGCTCGTCGCCCAGGAGCTCGGCCACCGGCACGGAGGGTATGTTGGCAGGCTCCATCTACCGGGTCTCCCGGTGAACGAAATCGTAGATCGCCTCGGGATCCCGCAGTTGGAGGATCTCGTCGACGTGTTGCCCCGCTTTGACCCAGCGCGAGATGGCGGCCAGGATCTGGAGGTGCTCCACCGCCTTTTGACTGGGCGAGATGACCAGGAATAAAAGGCGGACCGGCCGGCCGTCCGCGGCCCCGAAGTCCACCCCTTCCGGCACGATCCCAATGGCTACGACCCCCCGCGAGATGTCCGAAAGCTTGCAATGGGGGATGGCGATCCCCAGGCCGATCGCCGTCGATCCGAGCTCCTCGCGTTCCCAGAGCTTCCGGTAGAGCTCCTCGGCGTCCCGGGTCAGACCGCGCGTTGCGACGCGCTCGGCGAAGACCCTCAGGAGCTGCGGACGGTCGACCGCGGGCAGATCGGGGAAGATCAGCCCCGGCTGGATCAAGGAGCCGAGCTGCACGTCAGAAGATCTGCTTACGGTCCGTCGAGGACGGGATGCTGAGCTCGTCCCGGTATTTGGCCACGGTACGGCGGGCGATCTGGATCCCTTCGCGGTTCAGGATGCGCATCAACTCGCTGTCCGAGAGCGGCCGTTTCGGGTCTTCCGCCTGGATCATCTGCTCGATCTTACGCTTGACCGTCAGCGAAGAGATGTTGTCCCCGTACTCACGGTCGATCCCGCTGTGGAAGAAGAACTTCATCGGGAAGAGGCCGCGGTGCGTGTGCATGTACTTGTTGGAGACCACGCGGCTGACTGTCGACTCGTGCATGCCGATGTCTTCGGCAACGTCGCGCAGCACCATCGGGCGCAGGTACTCGATCCCCTTGTCCAGGAACTCGCGCTGCTGCCGGACGATGGACGCCGCCACCTTGTAGATGGTGCGCTGCCGCTGGTCCAGGCTCTTGATCAGCCAGACCGCCGAGCGGATTTTGTCCTTGATGAATTGCTGAGCCTCGGACTGCCGCCCCTCGCTCCGCATGGTCTGCAGCATCCGGCGGTAGGCCCGGCTGACCCGCAGACGGGGCAGGCCGTCGTCGTTGAGCTGGATGACGTACTCGTCTCCGACCCGCCGTACGAAGACATCCGGCTCGATGTAGTGGGGGCGCTCGGTGCTGAACTTGCGGCCCGGCTGGGTCTCGAGGGTGCGGATCAGCTCCAGTGCCTGCTCCAGGTCTGGCAGCTCAACGCCCAGCTTCTTGGCGACACCCGGGAACTGGCGGCGCAGGAAGAGGTCCCAGGCCTCGAGGACCATGCGGCGCGCCAACGAATCCTGCTCCACGCCCAGAGCGTCCATCTGCAAAAGGAGACTCTCGCGGAGGTCGCAGCAGGCGATCCCCGGCGGGTCGAAGCTGCGCACCAACCGCAGAGCGTCCTCGATCTCCTCCATCGTGTAGAGACGCTCGTCCTCGCCCTCCTGCTCCCCCATCGCCCGGATCTCCTCCGGTGTGGCGGCCAGGAATCCATCCGGGTTCAGGTTGCCGATGATCAGCTCGGCGATCTCGCGCTGGCGCGGCGTGACGTCCGCCATGTGCAGCTGCCAGAGCAAGTGATCATAGAGGTCGGGCTCCCGCGTCAGGCTGTTCTCGATCGGTGGATCGTCCCGCTCCTCCATCATCGAGGAGTGGCCCGACCCTTCCCAGTAGTCGCCGAAGTAGGCATCGAGGTCGATGTTCTCCATCGACTCGCCATGGTTGAGCTCTTCGCCGTTCGCCGGCGCCTCCGGCCGCTCTTCCTCGCGCGGGGCTGTCTCTTCTTCCGTGATCTCGCCGGACTCCTCCAGCACGGGGTTCTCGACCAGCTCCTGGGAGAGCAGAGTCTCGAGCTCCATGCGGGTCATCTGCAGAAGCTTGATCGCCTGCTGCAGAGAAGGCGTCATCACCAGCTTCTGGGCCAGCTTGAGGGAAAGTTTCTGCTCTAATGCCATTCAGGAACAGCCCTATCTCCACCCCATTACAGGGTGAAGCTTTCTCCAAGATAGATCTTCCTGACTTGCGGGTCCGCGGAAAGCTCCGCCGGGGTGCCTGCGCGCAGGATTTCGCCGTTGTTGATGATATAGGCCCGGTCCGTTATTTTCAATGTTTCCCGCACGTTATGGTCGGTGATGAGGATGCCGATCCCCATCTTCTTCAAGTGTTGGATGATGCCCTGGATGTCGAGCACCGCAATCGGGTCGATCCCGGCGAACGGTTCGTCGAGAAGGATATACCACGGGCTGATGACCAGGGCACGGGCGATCTCGACCCGGCGTCGCTCGCCGCCCGACAACGAATAGCCGCGGCTCTTGCGCACCTTGGCGAGGCCGAAGTCGGCGATCAGCTGATCGATGCGCCGCTCCTGCTCGGCATGCGGCAGATCCAGTGTCTCGAAGATGGCCCGCAGGTTGTCCTCGACCGACATGCGCCGGAAGATGGAAGGCTCCTGCGGCAGGTAGCTGATGCCGCGTTGCGCCCGCAGGTACATCGGCAGCTCGGTGATGTCCTCCTCGCCGAGGAAGACCTGGCCGGCGTCAGGGGTCGTGAGACCGACCACCATGTAGAAGGTCGTCGTCTTGCCCGCGCCGTTGGGACCCAGGAGACCGACGACCTCTCCCGGTCCGACCTCGACGGAGACGTTCTGGACCACGGCTCGTCCCCGGTAGACCTTGCGCAGACTGGTGGTGGAGAGCTTCTGCCCGTCGTTCATCCGGCTCCCCCGCCTCCGGGCCGCGCCGGCGCCGTTCCAGTCGGGGCCGCAGCCGCCTCCTTGCCCCCCAGGACCTCTACCCTGCCGTCGTCCATGTGATAGATCAGCCGCTTGCCCTGGACCTGGTTGCCTTCGCGGTCTCGCATAGTCACGAGCCCACCCTCTCCGAGCATCTCCACGCGCCTCTGCTCCACCTGGTAGATCGCCTTCTCGCCGGCGATGTTGCGGCCCGCCTTGGGATCGTTCAGCCGCGCCTCGCCCGTACAGGTCATGGTCTCGGCCTCACTGGACTCGGCAAGCTCCACCACGAGCGTCTTGCAGGAGAGCGTCCTGCCCGCCTGCAGCACCCTGACACCTCCGGTGTAGGTGAGGACTCCCGCGCTCTCGCGATAGACCAACTCGTTTGCCACCACTTCGATCGGTGCCCTCGCTTCCGCCGCGCCGGCCGTCTTTCCAGGCCCGGACTTGCGGACCCTGGCGCTCTCTTCTTCCGTGGGGACCCAGATCGTCTTGACCCCACCCGTTCCGGTCAGCCGGTCTTCCGCCTTGTCGCCGTGCAGCTCGGTCGCCAGCAGGACGTTCTTGCCCCGCCAAGCCCTCGCTTCACCCCGGAAGGTGAACGAGGAGGGGGTCTGGCGCCAGAACGCCTCCTGCGACTCCACGAAGACCGGCCCTTCTCCCTCGCCCAGCGGCGTGCCCGCGAGCGCGGTCTGCTCGACCTGCTCGAGGACTCCGCGCACCCCGCCCACGGCGTGCACGAGCTGAGCGCCGGTATCGTATTCGACCTGCGGCGCCTTGAGACGCCCTTTCGGGCTCACCACGTCGACGGGATCGCCGATGAAGTCCCCCTTGCCCGCGATGAGGTTCAGGGAGGCACGCTGACCCGAAGCCCGGATCTGGTCGTCCCGGTAGAACACTTGGCTGAACAGTGTGACCGTAGAGAGCTGCCCCTCGGGGGAAAACCGGGCTTCGGCCCTCTGGCCTTCGGCGTGCCGGGGCCCGCCGCCGCCATCCGCCCTCCGGGGCCGGCCGGTCTCGTCGACCGTCACGCCCCCGAACGCCTCCGCGGAGCTCAGCACCCCTCCCGCCAAAATGCCTTCCACCCGCCGTGCGTTCATGACCCGGGTGACGCCGCCGCCCGCGGTCTCGAACCGGGCCTTCTGCTGCTCCGACCCGTCGAGCGCCACCTTGCGCGCCTGGTTCGCTCCCGGCTGCATGAAGATCGACAGGTCCTTGCCGCTGAAACGGACGGTCGTGACGTCCCCGGCATCTTTACTATCGGGCGCGATCTGACCGGTCACGTCCCAGAGCGCCCGCAGGAACTCCAGCGACTTCTCGTCCCGCGCCAGGTGGACGCTGATTTTTCTGGCGCTCACCCGCTCCGGTCCGCGGCGCAGCTCGGAGCCGCCTTCGACCCGCACCTGCCGCCGTTTGCGCTCATAGACCAGGCGTTCGGAGGTGAGCAACATCGGAGGCTGCGGCGCCTCGACGCTCGGGGCACCCGGAGCAAGGCCGGCCTGGGCCGCGGGCTCGGGGAGGCTTTCGACCCTCACCTTGCCGGCCATAACGAAGACCTCCTCCGGCAGGTGGACCCAGATCTTCTGGCTCCGCGCGGCGTACAAGGTGCCGTAGCGGATCTCCGACAGCGCGGGCGCGACCAGCATCCGCCCCTTCTCGCGGATCTGGAGCTGCGGCGTCCGAAGCTCCAGCCCCTCCGGCCCTTTCAGCACGACCTCACCCTGGAGACGTCCTTCGTTCCGGACCGGGCTGAAGCTCGCCCGCCGGCTCTCGATGTGGTAGGGCCGGCCCTCCTCGTCATACAGCGTGACCGCTACGCCTTGCAGGTAGATCGTCTGCTTCTGGTCGGCCCGGATGCTCTGTCCCCGGATGCGGAAGATCGGCCGCTTCCCTTCCGTGAAGGTATGGTCGAAGTCCTCGCCGATCAGGACCGAGCCGGCTTCGGCCTGGGCCTCTTCCGTCTCTTCGGGCGGGCGGACCGGTCTCTGGCCGGAGCGGCCGAACAGGAAGAGGCCGCCGACCGCGGCGATGACCAGGATGATGGCCGCCAGCAGGAGCTTGCGGAGCGCGGCGATAGGAGGTTTACGGGCCATGGCTCGATTCTAGAAGGAAGAGGGGGCGACCGGCCGGCTGTCGATCAGGCGCAGGACCGGCCCTCCCCGATAGGTATCGTTCTCGATACAGGCCAGCACTTCGAAGCTCCCTCCCAGGTTCGAGGCCTTCTCCTGCCAGCCCCAGCCGAGCAGCTCGACCGGCGAGCCGTCCTCCCCCCGGGCCTGCGCCGAGAGGTGGCCGTTGCCGAACAGGCGAGGCGTGCCGGCGAGGCGCAGAGGCCCGACCTGGACGAGGGGACGCGGATTGGACTGCCCAAAGGGCTCCAGACGTTCCAACTCGGACAGCAGCCGCGCCGTGACCTGCCGCGGCTCGAGCCGCAGCTCGTATTCGTACCGGCGGACGAGGAGGCCTTCGGGCCAGGCCCCGGCGGCCTCTTCCCACTCCCGGCGAAGCTCCTCCAACCGGTCGACGGCGACGGTCAGTCCGATCGCCTGGGCATGACCGCCGAAACGCTCCATCCGCTCCTTCCAGGTCGAGAGGAAACCGTGCAGCTCGATCCCGGGGACGCTCCGTCCGGAGCCTGTGGCAAGCTCGTTCTCGACTGCCAGCAGCACGGTCGGACGATGGAGCTCTTTGGCGAGCCGCCCGGCGGCCACTCCGACCACTCCCTTGTGCCAGCCCGGGCTCCAGGCGGCAAGGATAGGAGGGAGCGGCGAGCGCTCCAGGAGCAGCCGTCTCGCCTCGTCCACGACGCGGCTCTCCTCGACCTGCCGCTGCCGGTTCCAACCGTCGAGCTCGAGAGCCAATTCCGTGGCGCGGCGCGGGTCGCGGCTCATCAGCAGCTCCAGCGCCCGCTCCGCGTCGTGGAGACGCCCCGCCGCGTTGAGGCGTGGTCCCAGACGGAAGCCGACGTCCGCGGCGGTGAACGGCGGCTTCATCCCGGACTGTTGGATGAGCGCCTTGAGCCCCTGCGAGCGCGCCTGGCCCAGCGCCTGCAGCCCGAGCGCCGCGATGACCCGGTTCTCGCCGGTGAGCGGTACCAGGTCGGCGATGGTCCCCAGGCAGGCGATGCGCAGCAGGGCGGAGAGGTCGAGCGGCCGGCCGCAACGGCCCGCGAAGGCGGACGAGAGCTTCAAGGCGAGGCCGGCCGCCGCAAGGTCGGGGTAGGGATAGGAGCAACCCGGCTGGCGCGGATTGACATGGATGGTCCCTCCGGGCAGCTCGCAGCCCGGCAGATGGTGATCGGTGACCAGGACGTCGATCCCAAGGCTCAGAGCCCTCTCCACCGCCTCGGCCGAAGAGCTGCCGCAGTCGGCGGTGACTATGAGACGGCATCCCTCCCCCGCCGCCCGCTCGACGTGGACCGGTTGAAACCCGTACCCCTCGCGCAGCCGGTGCGGCAGGATGGGGCGGACCTCCAGCCCGCAGGCGGCGAAGACGGCGAGCAGCTGCGCGGTCGCCGTGACGCCGTCCACGTCGTAGTCGCCGACGATCGCCACCCGTTCCCGCATCTCGCGCGCCCGCAGCAGACGGAGCACCGCCTGCTCCATGCCGGCGAGCAGGAACGGGTCGTGGAGCTGATCGAGAGAGGGCTTGAGGAAGTGCTCGGCGCCGGAGCCGTCGACCACGCCCCGCCGGGCCAGCAGGACCGCCAGCCAATCGGGGATCCCCTCACGCTCCAGGCCGGCGGCCGCCGCGGGCACGGGCGCGGCCACCCACTCCGCCCGGACGGTCAGCGCGCTAGCCCTCGTCGTAGACCCCGAGTGCCCGGAACTTGGCGTAGCGGCGGCCGATGAGGTCGTGCGCCGAGAGGCGTTCGAGCTCGCGCAGGGAAGAGTCGACGGTGTCGCCGACCCGCCGGCAGGTCGCGGTGGGATCGGTATGGGCACCGCCCAGAGGCTCGGGGATGATCCCATCCACCACGCCGAGGGACAGCAGGTCGGGGGCGGTCAGCCGCATCGCCTCGGCGGCCTCGGCCTTCTTCTCCTGGTCTTTCCAGAGGATGGCCGCGCAGCCTTCCGGCGAGATGACCGAGTAGGTGGAGTACTCCAGCATGAAGACGCGGTCGCCGATCCCCAGCGCCAGGGCGCCGCCGCTCCCCCCCTCGCCGGTGATGGTGACGACGATCGGCACGCGGAGGATGGCCATCTCCAGGAGGTTGCGGGCGATCGCCTCGGCCTGCCCGCGTTCCTCGGCGTCGAGACCCGGGTAGGCGCCCGCCGTGTCGATGAAGGTGAGGACAGGACGTCCGAACTTCTCGGCCATCTTCATGACGCGGAGCGCCTTCCGATACCCCTCGGGCCGCGGCTGGCCGAAGTTGCGGTAGATCCGCTCTTTGGTGTCGCGGCCCTTCTGGTGACCGATGACCGCGACGCTACGCCCCCGGAAGGTGGCGAAGCCGGAGACGATCGCCGGGTCGTCCGAGAAAGCCCGGTCGCCGTGGACCTCGATCCAATCGGTCATCAGGTGCTGGACGTAGTCGAGGGTGTAGGGCCGGTCCGAGTGACGCGCGACCAGCGTCTTCTGCCAGCGGGAGAGGCCTTCGTAGACCTCGGACGTGCTCTTCTTGAGGGTCGTCCGCAGCCGTTCGAGCTCGCGTTCATGACCGCTGCCCGCCGGATAGCCTTCCAGCTCCTTGACGCGGCGGCGCAGCTCGGTCAATGGCTCTTCGAACGAGGAATCGGACCCCTGCATGGTGCCCGGCAAGGTAGCAAAGCGGGGACCCCAGGTCAACGTGCGCTTTGACCGGGAAACCGCTGTCGGCGCGCCGACCAAAGGGTTCAAAGCCTTGCCTCTAGAGGAGTTGCTGCGGATCGACGTCGATTGTCAGGTCGCAGGCGGGGTTGCGCGGCAGCACCTCCTGCACGAGCCGGTGCAGGTCCTTCCCCGCCGCGGACCGCAGGAGGAGCTGGAACCGCCACTCTCCCCGCAGCCGTTCGAGCGGCGCCGGGGCCGGTCCGGACAGGCGCACGGAGCGGGACAGCGGATGCGCCGCGAGATCGGACGACAGCTCCAGCATCTGGCTCCAGGCCCGCTCCCGGTTCTTGTCCTTGACGAGGAGCTGCACCATCCGCGTGTACGGCGGGTAGTGGAAGACCCGGCGAAAGCGGAGCTCCTCGCGGGCGAACCCTTCGTCGTCCTGGCGCAGGGCGGCCTGGATCGCGTAATGGTCGGGATGATAGGTCTGGATCACGACCCGCCCGGGGCGCTCCCCCCGTCCGGCCCGGCCCGCGAGCTGCGTGAGCAGGTTGTAGGTCCGCTCGACGGCGCGGAAGTCCGGAAACCCCAGATAGGCGTCGGCGGCGAGCACCGCCGTCAACGCGACCCCGGGGAAGTGGTGCCCCTTGGAGACCATCTGGGTACCGATCAGCACCTGCACGTCTCCTCTCTCGAAGCGTTCGAGCAGCGCGGCGGGCCCGCCCGGCCGGCGCGCGGTGTCGCGGTCGAGCACGTCCAGCGTCGCCCCGGGGAACAGCTCCTGGAACCGCTCCTCCACCCGCTCGGTCCCGGCGCCGATCGCCTCGAGCGCGCTTTCGGAGCAGACCGGACAGCGGTCGGGCGCGGGAAGCCCCGAGCCGCAGTAATGGCACAGCAGCCGCTTCTCCCGGCGATGGTAGGTGCGCGGCAGGCCGCAGTCGGGGCAGCGCATGTCCTCGCCGCAGGCACGGCAGAGGAGCATGGGCGCGTAGCCCCGGCGGTTGCGCAGCAGGATGATCTGCTCCCCCGCCGCCAGGGCTTCGGTGATCTCGTGGCGCAGGCGCTCCGAGAAGTGGACCTCCCCGGGGCGACGGGACACGCCCTCTTCCCGGAGGTCGACCAGGATGCCTTCGGGGAGCGTCCCCTGGCCGGCGCGGGCCGTGAGCCGCAGCGGCTCCAGCTTGCCGTGCGCGGAGTTGTAGCGGCTCTCCAGGCTCGGCGTGGCCGAGACGAGGAGGACGGCGGCGTGGGCGTTCCGGCCGCGGACCAGCGCCAGGTCGCGGGCGTGATAGCGGGGCGTGACCTCCTGTTTATAAGAGGTGTCCTGCTCTTCGTCCACCACCAGGAGGCCGAGGTCGGCGACCGGGGCGAACAGCGCGGAGCGCGGCCCGAGCACCACCCGCGCCTCGCCGCTGCGCACCCGCTCCCACTCCTGCCGGCGCTCGCCGCTGCCCAGCCCGGAGTGGAGGATCGCCAACTTGTCCCCGAAGCGCTGCTCGACCTCGCGGGCGAGCGCCGGCACCAGAGCGATCTCGGGCACCAGCAGGACGACCGACCGGCCGCGCGCCAGCGTCTCTTCCGCGGCGCGCAGGTAGACCTCGGTCTTGCCCGACCCGGTCATGCCCTGGAGCAGAAGGGGGGCGAACTCCCGCCGCTCCAGGACGTCGACGAGGCGCGCCAGGGCGGTCTCCTGGTCTCCGCGCAGCTCGAAAGCGGGTCTCTCCTCCCGTAGCCCCAGCCTGTGGCGGTCCAGCGAGAGCTTCTCGACCTGCGTGAACTGCCGCAACACGCCCTTGGACACCAGGCGCCGCACCACCGCCGGAGTGCAGCCGGCGGCTGCCACCACCTCCGCGGACGTCGCCGGCCGGCCGACGGCGGCGAGGTACTCGACCACGGCGCGGCCGGGTTGGGAGCGACCGGCCGCGGCAAGGTGGGAGGCGACATCCCCGGGGGCCAGCTCCACGGCGGAGACATAGCGCGCTCCTCCGGGGCGGCGCTCCTCGCTCTTGACCCGCCCTCCGGCTTCGAGCCCGGCGAGCACCGCGTCGAGCTCCGGCAGGCCCACCCGGGTCTGGAGCTCGCCGAGCGACAGACGGCCTCCCTCGCGCAGAGCCTCGACCACCGCTCTTTCGGCATCGTTCCGCGGCGGCGCCAGGGCCCCGGCGTCGGTGAGCCGGACCTTGCGGTCTCCCCACGGCGGCAGGTCCGAAGGCAGGATCGAGCGCAGGACCTCGCCGAGGGGAGCCATGTAGTAGCCGGCGGTGAACCGCGCCAGCTCCATCAGCTCCGGCGTCACCACCGGCTCGAGGTCCAGGATCTCTTCGACGGGACGCAGGTTGACGCCCTCGGGCCGGCGGTCGTGCACCTCGACGATCACCCCCGAGAGCCGGCGCCGCCCGACGCTCACCCGGGCACGCACCCCCGGGCGGACCATGGCCGCCAGGGTCGGCGGCACCTCATAGATGAGAGGGTCCGGCAGGGGGATGGGTAGCGCGACGTCAGCGTAGAGCGCGTACAAGCTCTAAGAAGCCTTCTGCCGGCATGCCTCGGAGCAGTAGACGCCCTGCCCTTCCGGGGCGGCCACGATCCTGGACCGGGGGACATAGACGCCGCAGTGCGAGCACCGCGACAGCGGCTCCGCGGCGTCCCTTTTCGGCGTCAGGAGAGGGGAGGACGAAGAGCGCAGGCGCTTGACCGCCGACCTCAGCCAGAGCGAGACAAGGCAGGCGAGGACGATCAGGACAAGAAGACGGCCCATGATCAGGAGGATCGGGCGGCCTTCTTCTGCCGGTCGACCTCTTCGGCGAGCCGCTCGACGTCAGCGTTGGAGGGCTGCATCTTCCGCAGCCGGGAGATCGCCTCCTCGGCCGCGCCGTACTGCTCGAGGTTGAAGGCGAGGACCACCACCTCGTTGTAGACCGACTGCCAATGGGCCGCGTCCATCCGCTGCGCCTGCCGGAACAGGTCGAGGGCGCGGTCGAACTGGCCCAGCTCGCGGTGGGTGACCCCGAGGTCGGAAAGCACGTCCGGGTTCGCGGGTCGCAGCCCCAGATACTGGGTATAGAGGTCGCGGGCCCGGTCCCAGCGCCCGATCTGGAAGTTGGCGTTGGCCAGCTCGAGCACAGCCGCCGCGTCCTTGGGATCGGCTTCAACCCGCTCGCGCAGGCGCTGGATGGCCTCCATCTCCGGCGCGCCTCCGGCGGCCGGCATGCCGGCCGCGCCTCCAGGAGCGCCAGCCTCTCCAGCGGCACCCTGGGGGAGCTGGGGAGCGCCGGCGACCTCTCCGGCCACGCGGCGGGCGGGCTGGCGCGCGGCCAGGGCCTCCTGGAGCATGTAGCCGGCGAGAAAGCCGACCAGCAGGCCGATGATCGTAAACAGCAGGTTGTCCTTATTCACGGTTCTTCGTCTTCCTCGGCGGCCTGGGAGAGCCGGACCGCGCTCCAGCCGCCCCGGGCGGCCTCGCCCGCGGCCAGCTCGTTGGCGGTCCACAAGCCGGTGATGAACTCTCCGGAAGTCCCGATCGTACCCTCGAAGGTCGCGTCGAAGCCCCTGCGGGAGTCGACCCTCTCCAGCCGCAAGACATTGCCGGTCAGAGTGCCGCGCAGAGACCCGCTGGTCCCCCCGTCCAACTCGTAGGTGCCGGTGACCACAGAACCGGAGAGGCGCAGGTCGAAGGTCCCGATCCGGTCCCGAGGTTGGATCCGCACACGCCAGCGGCCGGTCAAGGGGCTCGCCTCCCGGGCGGCGCCCTGGCCACCGGCCTCCCCCTCCAGGAACCCGATCCTCTGCAGCCTCTCTTCCAGCTTCTGGATCTGGGCATCGACCCGCGTCACCGCGGTCCGCGCCGCCTCCCGGGCGGCGTCGAGCTCGTCGCGCAGGGTTTCAAGGGCTCCGAGGCTCAGGGCGTCGCCGGCCAGCGCCTCGTCGAGGCGGGCGGTCACCTCGTCCACGCGGACTCCCGTCTCCTGCTCGCGCCGCCGCGCCTCTTCATAGGACGTGAGGTCCAGGGACAGGAGCTTGCGTTCGAGGCGCAGCTCGGTTTCGACCGAATTCTGGGCCGCCGAGGTCGAGGTTTCCTGGGCGCTCGCCACCGCGGAGAGCAACAGACCGGAGATCAGGAGAGTGCGGATCATGAGGGGATTCTAGCGCCAGACACAACAAGGCCGCTCCCTGGGGAGCGGCCTATCACGAAACGGCCTGTCCTGGGACGGCCGGCCTCAGCTTGCCATCTTCGCACGCTGACGCTTTTCCAGGCTCGAGTTCAGCGCCTGCTCGACCAGATCCTCCGACTCCCTCTCGGCGATCTGCTTGACGTGCGCCACCTCGCTGACGATGAAGTACTTGGCGCGCTCGTACATCTTCTTCTCGCGAAAGGAGAGGCTCTTGCGCTGGCTGACCAGACGGAGGTTCTTGAGCACCTCCGCCACGTCGGTGAGCCGTCCCGTCTTCATCTTGTCCAGATTCTGCTTGTAGCGGCCCTTCCAGTCTTTGTAGGTGTCGATGTTGCCGTCTTCAAGGATGTCGAAAAGGGCTCGCACCTCCCGGGTCTGGCACAGCGGCCGGAGGCCGACCAGCTCCAGGTTGGACTTGGGGACCATCACCTTTGAATTGTTGGACAGAAGCCTGAGATGGTAATACAGCTGCTCCACCCCGTCGATATGCGATGGCTCGATCTTCTCGATCAAGCTCACGCCGTGGTTGGGGTAAACCACTTTCTGACCGACCTTGAATGTCACGTCGAAGACCCCCTTGAATGGAATCAGATGATGGAGGTGCGGTAAGGTAAGTCGCTGAGGGACTTCCGCTTACGCGGCTTCTTTTATACACCAAAAAGACGGCGGGGGTCAACCGCCTACGGCTGAGGAGAGTTGCGGGGAGAGATGCCGGCCTCCCGGTTGACACCCAGCGGGCGAGCCCCTAGGATACCTCGTTCAGGCCTCAACCACTCGCCGGAGTGGCGGAATGGCAGACGCAGGGGACTCAAAATCCCCCGCCCTCACGGGGGTGGGGGTTCGACTCCCACCTCCGTTACCAACCGCTCAGCGCCGTCCTTTGCGGCCGCAGTCGGGGCAGTCGAGGCTCCGCCAGGCGCCGGTGCCGGGGCAGCGCGGGCAGGGGCCCGCGGGACGGAGCCGCTC
>JBKKAU010000643.1:0-5815 GCA_046714475.1 Thermoanaerobaculia bacterium | reverse complement strand
CGCCTGCGGAGCGCCGGCCGCCGCGTCCTCGGCCAGGCGCCGGCAGCCCCGTTCCAGGCGCTCGGCCGCCTCGACCCGCGCGCAGCAGGCCGGACAATCGAGGTAGTGCTCCTCGAAGTCGGCTGCCGCCTCGGGCGGAAGCCGGCCCGTCACATAGCGCTCGGCAATGTTCTCGGCGTCGATCGTCGAATGGTCCATGCGGTCAGAGCCTCGTCATCGTCTGGTTCCTTGTCCCCGACTCCTCAGTGCAGGATCGCCGCCGATTCTGTCCACAATTCTTTGCACCCCCGAGAAGAACCGGCTTCTTCTCTCCGACTTTTCCCAGATCTTCCGCATCCGCTCGCGAGCCCGGTGGAGCACCAAGTTGAAGCGCTCCGGCTCGATTTCCAGATCCTTGCAGATCTCTTCCTTGCTCTCGTCGCGGAGATAGAAGCGGATCAGAAGCTGCCGGTCGCGGTCGAAGCGAAGCTCGGAGAGGACCTGCTGCACCTGCCGGGCCTCCTCCTCGGCCAGGGCGTGATCGAGCGGGGCCGCCGTGGGGATTCCCGCCGGGAGGCTCCTGTCTTCGGACTCCGGCAGCGGACTGTACCGCGCCTCCTTGCGCCGGTCGGCGATGAACAGGTTGCGGGCGGTGCTGCGGATGAACCCGGCGAGCCGTTCGGGCTCCCGCACCTCGCTGCGGCGGATCTTCTCGAGCACCAACGCGAAGGTCTCCTGGTGCAGGTCGTCGGCGAGGGTCGGGTTCCCGCCGAGACGGCGGAGCACCAGGACGAGGCCGCGGCTGAAGCGCTCCACGAGCTCGTCCTCGGCCGTCCGGTCGCCCGCCTGGATTCTCAGGACCAGCTCGGCGAGGCCGCGGCCTTCGGACGTCGCCTCCTCTCGAACCTCGCGGAGTGTCGTGGCCATCTCTACTGCAAAGCCTATCGCACCAGCGGGATCAGCGCCTGCAGCCGGGAGACACGCCCCTAGCCCTCGTCCGCCGGTTCCTGGAAGAGGGTGTTGTCGTCCAGGCGGAAGGCGGTCAGCGCCCGGCCCCAGGCGCAGCCGGTGTCGAGGCAGACGATGCCATCCTGGATGCGCAGCCCCAGGGCCGCCCAGTGTCCGAAGATCACCTGGACGCCCGCGCTTTCGCGGTCCTTGAAGGCGAACCAGGGACGGCAACCGCGCGGCGCCTCCTCGGGCGGGCCGCTGAACTCCGCGCACATGCGGCCGGAGCCGTCCAGCGTGCGCAGCCTGGCGAAACCCGCCAGGGCGACCCGGGTGCGGTCCTTGCCCGAGAGGCCCTCCTCCCAGCGCTCCGCGGTCTTGCGCTCGACCGCTTCGAGCAGGCGGGGGGAGCCGTTGCGGAGCTTGCGCTCCACCTCCGCGGCCAGCTCTCCGGCCGTCTCGGGGGTCCAGGTGGGAAAGAGGCCGGCGTGGACCAGGAGGTGGTCCCCCTCGCGATGCACCAGCGGCCGCTGCCGCAGCCAGTCGAGGAGGTCGTCCCGGTCCGGCGCTTCGAGCACCGGCTCCAGGGTGTCGCGGCGCTTGGGCTGGGCGAGCCCGGCCGCGCGGGCGAGCAGATGGAGGTCGTGATTGCCGAGCACGACGACGAGGCGGTCCCCCATCTCCGCCGCCCAGCGCAGCACTTCGAGCGAACGAGGGCCACGGTTGACCAGGTCCCCCACCAGCCAGAGGCGGTCGCGCGAAGGGCGGAAGCGGATCCGCCGCAGGAGATTCTGCAGCGTCTGGAAACAGCCGTGGATGTCGCCGATCGCGAACGTCGCCATGGGCGACACGATGTCGCGACAGGTGGCGGGATGCAAGCGCCCCCTACTCCCGCAGCGCCTCCAGCGGGTCGACCGCCATGGCCCGCGAGGCCGGGACGTAGCTCGCCAGCCAGGCGACGCCGGTCAGCAGCAGCGAGATGCCGCCGAAGCTCACCGGGTCGGTCGCGCTGACGTTGTAGAGGATGCTCGAGACCACCCGCGTCACGCCGAAGGCGCCGAGGAGGCCGAAGCCGACGCCGGCGAGCGCCAGGCCGACCCCCTGGCCGACGACCAGCCGGACCACGTCCCGGCGCTGCGCCCCCAGCGCCACCCGCACGCCGATCTCGCGCCAGCGCTGGCTGACCGAGTACGACAGCACGCCGTAGACGCCGATCGCCGCCAGGAACAGGGCGATGACGCCAAAGGCCGAGAACATCTGTCCGAAGAAGCGGTGCTCCCAGAAGCCCTGCTCCCGCACCTGCTCCATGGTGAAGATGTCGTAGAGCGGCAGGTTGGGGTCGGAAGCGCGGATCTCCTCGCGCACCATGGCGGTCGCCTGCGTGGGCTCGAGCTCGGTCCGCACGGTCAGGCCGTTGCTGCGCGCCACCAGGTAGGGATACGGAAGGTAGGCGCTCGGGTCGGTGTCGTCGTCCATGTCGCCGTTCTTGAAGTCGGGGACCACGCCGACGATGGTGAGCCACTCGGTCTTGTCGCCGTTCTTGAGATGGAAGCGGCGCCCGATCGCCGATCCCTCCGGCGACTCCGGCCAGAACCGCTGCACGAAGGTCTGGTTGACCACCGCCAGGGCGGAGCGCTCCATCCCTTCGCGGTCGGTCAACATCCTCCCGGTCCGCGGCGCGATGTTCAGCGTCCGGAAGAAATGCGGCGTCACCCCGGTGAAGAAGACGCCCGGCTCCTCCCCCGGGGCGAAGGCCTGCCCTTCGATCAGGATGCTCCCGTAGTCGCCGCCGCCTGAAAGCGGGATGGTGTTCGAAACGGTCGCCGACGCGACGCCCGGCAGCGCCTCCACCCGCCGCACGATGTCCTCCACCCGGCGGGCCATGGCGGCCTCGTCGCCGTCCGCGTAGACGCCGGACGGGAGATAGAACCGCAAGGTGAGCAGGTTCGCCGTGTCGAAGCCGCCGCTTGCCGTCTGGAGCTGCAGGAAGCTGCGCACGAACAGCGAAGCGCCGACCAGCAGCACCAGCGACAGGGCGACCTCGGCCACCACCAGGGCGCTGCGCAGCCGGTTGCGGCGGACGCTGCCGCCCGCGCCGCGCCCCCCCTCCTTGAGCGTCTCGTTGATGTCGGTCTTCGCGGCCTGGAGCGCCGGCGCGAGGCCGAACAGGAGCCCGGTCGCGACCGCGATCAGCAGCGTGAAGAGCAGCACGTTGCCGTCCACCGTGAACTGGATCCAGTACGGCGGCGCGTTCTCCACCGGTATGGCGGCCGTCATGAGACGGATGCCCCAGATCCCGAGGAGGATGCCGAGGACGCCGCCCAGCAGGCCGACCACGACGCTCTCGGTGAGGAGCTGGCGCAGGATGTGGCCGCTCTTGGCGCCGAAAGCGATCCGCACCGCGATCTCGCGCTGCCGCGCCGTGGCGCGCGCCAGGAAGAGGTTGGCGACGTTGGCGCAGGCGATCAGCAGGACGCAGGCCACGGCGCCCATCATGGTGAGGACGATGAGCTTCACCTCCTCTTCCAGGAACTCCTCGCGCAGCGGCAGCAGACGGACGCCCCAGCCGGCGTGCGAGTCGGGATACTCCTTCGCGAGCCGCCGGGCGAAGGTCTCCATCTCCGCCCGCGCCTGCTCGTGGGTCGCCCCCGGCGCGAGACGGGCCATGACCGAGAAGTTGCGGTCGATCCGCGTGTCCTTGTGGAACAGCGGCGCCATCGGCACCCAGGCCTCCTGCTGATAGGGGAACCTGAAAAGCGGCTTCATCACGCCGACCACGGTGTGCGCGACGGCGTTGACCATGACCGTCCGGCCGAGGATCTGCGGGTCGCTGTTGTAACGGCGCTGCCAGAGCGCGTGGCTGAGCAGCACGACCGGCGCGGCGCCCGGCCGGTCCTCGTCGGGCAGGAATGTGCGGCCGAGGGCAGGCTTCTCCCCGAGCAGCGGGAAGAGGCTCGCCGAGACCGCCTCTCCCAGCACCCTCTCGGGCTCGTCCGTACCCGAGAACGTCAAGCTCCGGGTCACGTGCGCGGCGGTCTCCGAGAACGACCTGGCCTGCTGCCGGAGGTCGCGGTAGTCGAGGTAGGAGAACCCGGCCTCGTCGACGTTCTGGCGCAGCTGGGTCTCGTAGAGGACGACGATCCGCTCCGGCCCGGCGAACGGCAACGGGCGCAGGAGGATGGCGTTGACGACGCTGAATATGGTGGTGTTGGCGCCGATCCCGAGCGCGATGCACAGCACGGCGATCACAGTGACGCCGGGGCTCTTCATCAAGATGCGAAGCGCAAAGCGCAGGTCCTGCAACAGGGTGTCCATCGTCCGCCCTCCTCGGCTGACGCGAGCCGGGATCGTGTGTGCTGCTGATCGACTCTACGGGTGATCCGAAGCCAGGGTTTCAGATCGCGCGGGTTATCCTTGGTCTCGGCTCAGGACCGCGATGAAACCGCTCCTCACACTCTGGATGACGTTGTTCGCCGCGTTCTGGTTCACGCGGACCGTGACGTCGGCCCTGCTCGTCCAGGAGGTCGCGCGGGATTACGGGTCCTTGCTCCAACTCGTCGCCATCCCCGTGCTCCAGACCCTGGTGATCGGCTGGGCGACGCGCCGGCCCGGCCGCGAGCCGCTCCTCCCCCCGTGGCGGCCGGCGGTCCGGCACCCGCTGCTCGGCGCCGCTCTGGCCCTGGACCTCGTCGCCGTGGCCCTGAGTTGGAGAAGCCCGGCGGTGGTCGCCGCCTGGGCCGGGCTCAAGCTCCTGGTCGCGGGAGCGCTCGCCGCCCGCATCGCCGTGCGCGGGGACTGGAGCCGCGGCGGCAAGGCCTGGATCGCGGCGCTCGCGGCGGCCCTCCTAGCCTGCGGTCCCCTGATCGCGCTGGGAGCGCCGCGGTTCCTCGCCGTCTACCTCCTGCCGGAGCAGCCGGCGCTGGCGCAATGGCGCGCCGGCTACGCGCCGCTCGCCGTATTGGGGACGAGCCTCATCCTCCAGGCGCAGAAGGCTCTGGGAGAGGGGCGCGCCACGGCCCGGCGGTGGCTCGACGCGGCCCTGGGGCTGGGCCTGCTCGCCGGGATGTCCGCCGTGCTGGGCCTCTTCGCGCGGCCGTATCTCGCCGGACCCTGGGGGTTCGCGGCGGCCCTCTGCGCCGCCCTCGCGGGCACGGCGCTGCTCGCCGGCCTGATCCTGCCGGAGCCCGCCGAGGGACCGTCATAGAATCCCCGCCATGCCCTATGAGATCTCCGAAGGCGGCTTCACCGTCAGCACCGACCCGGCGCGGCTGGACGTCGACGCCGTCCACGCCTTCCTGACTACCTCCTACTGGGCCGAAGGCATCCCGCGGGAGACGGTGGAGCGCTCGCTCCGCAACTCGCTCTGCTTCGGTCTCTATGAAGGGGAACGGCAGGTCGGTCTCGCCCGGGTGATCACGGACCTGACGACCTACGCCTATCTCTGCGACGTCTACGTGCTGCCCAAGAAGCGCGGGCGGGGGCTCGGCAAGCTCCTGATGCGCGGCGTCATGGAGCACCCGGACCTCGCGGGGCTACGACGCTTCATGCTGATCACCCGCGACGCCCACGAGCTCTACCGCCCCTTCGGCTTCGACGGGCTCGCCCACCCCGACCGCCACATGGAGATCGCCCGGCCGGGACTCTACAAGAAGGTGTAGGGACGGATTCGCAATGCTGGATCTCGCCAGCTTTATGGATTACCTCAACTCCATTCTTGCCGCGAGGTCGTGCGGCTGACAAGCGATCAGCACTGCCAGCACAGGTAAGTATCCCCCGGCAGAGCCGGGGGCTTTAGGTTGTGAGCCGCTCAAAGCGGCTGGAAGGGGTCGCTAACGCGACCCCTCAGGGTTTGTGCCACCGTTCCGGTGGCAGGTCATCGCCATAGCCC
>JBKKAU010000642.1:0-1549 GCA_046714475.1 Thermoanaerobaculia bacterium | reverse complement strand
GGCCGGCGGCGCGCAGGATCAGCTCGACACACTCACAGGCTCGGTCCATGAGCTGAAGGCAGACGTCGATGGCCGAGCGCTTGTGCTCGCGGGCGTAATTTTCGATGTACTCGTAGGCGCCTCCGCGGTCGCTGGCGACGGTCTCCCCCAAGCATTCCAGAAGGATGGCTCCACCGAATTCGGCGACGGTTTCCTGCGCCAGGTCCTGGCCGGGCTTGGTGAGGTAGCCGAGCCGATAATCGGCGGCGTGAACCAGCTCGTGCGTCCAGGTCGAGAGGTTCGTAACGCCCAGGCAGATCCGGGGGTGGGTCGGGTTCGGGGCGAACGAGCCCAGTCGCCCGGGATGGCTCGCGAGCTCGACCGAGATGTTCCAGGAGCGGGCGACCTCGAGAACGGGAAGCGATTCGATGATAGGGGCTTGCTGGGCGTGAGCCTCGATCGGAGCGCCATCCGTCTGCATGTAGCCGAAGACAGGGACGGCAACCCAGCCAACGAGCATCGGTCGGTCCTCGTCGGCCAGGTCGTCCTCGGAGCGGGCTTTCTGCGTTGCGGCCGAAGAGAACGCAGTCGTGCGACGTCGTGTCTTTGTCGTTGCCCGGCCCGTCCTTCTTCTTCCTGAAACTATTCGTCGCCAGAGAGAGGGTGACCACACTTTCGCGGACGGTCACCGAGCCGACATTGCCGATCAGGAGTGCCACGTTCATAGCCTTGCGGGCGAAGCGGGGCGCGAGGATGTCAAAAGCCTTCTCCCCTTTGCGGACGTGGCGGTCGACCGCCAGCCACTGCTTGAAGCCACGCGCGTCGCTGTGGCCACAGAGGGACACAAGCAGGCGATTCCGGCGGCTCCATCGATAGCAGGGAAACGAGGCGTCTTGCTGGATGTAGACCTGGGCCAGGGCGGCGGGGAGTCGGCCTTGCTGGAAGGCGGAAAGGATTTCCTCGGCAACCTTGCGAACGCGTTCCGTCGACATCGGGCAGCTCCTTGGGAGTTGGCGGGAGGTGGTAGTACCTCCAGCTTTTTCACAGGAGCCCGCTTCTTCCCCCTCGCCCGCGAAGCGTCCGGAAAGCCGGTCGGGGTCCGCTCGTCAAAGGACGGCGCAGCCGCCCGGAGGGGCGATCCTTGACGAGCGGAACCCGTGCCGGCGGGAAACTGGACGCGCGAGGGGATAAGGAGAGCATCCAAAGCCGTGAGGGGCAGGCCTGGAGAGGCCTGCCAGCCCGCCGAGCTGGGAGGTTGGAAGGGTGAGGCAAAAACAGGGTGCCGTTCGCGCGGCAAGGGGCCTAGAATCGCCGAACGGGTGATGAGGAAGGGGAGGAGTAGCCGGGAGGGGTGCGTGGCGCTGGTGGAGAGCCTCCGGCGCCGCCCTCGGCGCCGGGAGGGATCAGGAGAGAGGTTCAGGGAACGATCTGGACAGGAGTGGCGAGTTGGCGGAGCTCCTGGAGGCCGCCGCCGCTAACCAGAATTTTGGCCGTAAACATCCCGGTCGAGCCGTAGAAGTGGGTCGCGACCGGAGACCTCGAAATCTGGTCGTATCGACCATCCCCGTTC
>JBKKAU010000641.1:0-3924 GCA_046714475.1 Thermoanaerobaculia bacterium | reverse complement strand
ATCGCGGCGAAGCTGTCGGTGGCGAAGCTCTGGAACTCGTCGGCGTAGAGGTAGAAATCCACCCGCTCCGCCTCGGGCGTGTCGGCACGGGCCGCCGCCGCGAGCTCGAAGCTCGACAACAGCAGCGCGCCGATGAGGCTCGCCTTGTCGGCGCCGATCCGGCCTTTGCTGAGGTTGGCGATGAAGATGCGCCGCCTGTCCATGGTGAAGCGCGGATCGAAGGCGCTCTGCTCCTGGCCGAAAATGTTGCGCACCAAGGGGCTCATCAGGAACTGCCCGACCTTGTTGAGGACGGGCGCCGTCGCCTCGGCGCGCAGGCGCCGGTCGTAGCCGGCAAACTCCTCGAGCCAGTAGCGGCGCACCACCGCGTCGGTCAGACGCGCCGCCAGGCGCTCGCGGTAGCCGTCCTCGGTGAGGAGGCGCGGCAGGTGAAGGAGCGTCGTGCCCGGCAGCACGATGAGTGCGGCGAGCCCCACGGGGAGGATGTACTCGAGGCGCGGTCCCCAGCTCTCGTGCCAGATCGCCTTGAAGGCGCTCACCGCCGCCGAGACGGCCAAATGCCGGCGGTCGGGCGGCTGCGAGGCCACGATGTTGAAGCCGATCGGAAAGGCGAGGTCGGCGGGGTCGAAGTAGCAGACATGGTCGGTGCGCGCCGGCGGGATGCGGTCGAGGAGCCGTTCCGCGGTCTGCCCGTGCGGATCGAGCAGGGCCACGCCTTCGCCGGCGGCGATGTCCTGGAGGATGAGGCTCTCGAGCAGGGTGCTCTTGCCGGTGCCGGTCTTGCCGATCGCATAGAGGTGCTGCCGGCGGTCGGCACGGCGCAGGCCAAAGGCCACCGGCGCCGCCGCGGCGCCGAAGCTTCGTTCAGCCACGTATGTCAGATCGTCGTCGCTCATACCCTGAAGGCAGCCTACCCCGCGAGGCACCGTGAGAAGAACAGGCCGGGCGCTCCGGCGGACGGTGATCGGCTGTGTGCGGTCGCGAGAGCAAGTCTGTCCGAGCCTTGCTGTCGTCACCATGAAGCTGCCGGCGGTTGGTTATGCGCCAGCACGTTTATAGGCTGCCTTCGGCGTGTGAGAGGTAGAAGATACCGGCAATCCATTGCCTGGAGTATGATAGATACTTGCATAATTTCTCATGAAGATAGTGGGATGATTTGACAAATATTCTCGGCATGTTTGGATTTTACCAGGAATGGTCTATTCTGGTAGGTGTCGTATGTCAAAGCAACAGCGTGTCGACTTTCAAGAGCTCAAGGCCCGAGCCGACTTCGGCGCCGTCCTGGCGCATTATGGCCTGGCGCCGGTCGGAACCGGCGACCAGGTCAAGATCCGCTGCCCGTTCCACGATGACGAGCGGCCGAGCTGCAGCGTCAACCTCGCGAAGGGCCTCTGGCAGTGCTTCGCCGGCTGCGGCGCCGGCAACGTCCTCGACTTCGTGCACCGCATGGAGGCGCGTGAGGGTGCGGTGGTCTCGCTGCGCCAAGCCGGGCTCGAGCTGGCGCGGATCTGCGGGCTGGCCCGCTCGGATGGGAAGGCCGCGCAAACGCGCCAGGAGCCTCGTAGAGCGCCGACAGCCGAGAAAAGGGCCCTTTCATCGTCCGCGGGGGAAAACGGCGCTCCTTGCGGCGCAGAGCGCGCCACGGCGGTGGTCGGGGCTGGGTCAGGGGTGGCGCGCAACAAGCCGTTGGGCTTCCGGCTCACCCTCGATCCGACGCACCCCTACCTCGAGGAGCGCGGCCTCTCCCCGGCCCTGATCGAGCTTTTCGGCCTCGGCTACTGCGCGAAGGGCGTCATGCAGGGTCGGGTCGCGATCCCGATCCACAATGCCGAGGCGCAGCTCGTCGCCTATGCCGGGCGCTGGGCCGGATCGCTCGACGACCTCCCCGAAGGCGAGGACAAGTACCAGCTCCCGAAGGGGTTTCACAAAGCGCTCGAGCTCTGGAACCTGCACCGGGTCGAGCACTGCCGGCACCTGGTGGTGGTCGAGGGCTTCTTCGCCGCCATCCGGCTGCATAGCCTGCGCATCCCGACGGTGGCCTTGATGGGCTCCTCGCTGAGCGAGGCGCAGGTGGCGCTCCTTTTGGCGCACTGCCCGGCGCTGCGCTGCCTCACCGTCATGCTCGACGGCGACGAGCCCGGCCGCAAGGCGACCGAGGCGGTCGCCGCCCGGCTTGCCCGGCAGTGGTGGACGCGCAGCGTCGCGCTGCCCGAGGGCAAGCAGCCGGACACCATGGAGGCCGCGGCCCTTGCCATGCTGGTCGGCCGCAACCGCTGACGGTAGCACTTGTGCTCTTTCTTGCCTCACCCGATGCCGCGGCATCGGGTGATTTTCTTACTCGAAACTGGACCGTGTGTACGAGAGGAACGGCCAGCTGTCATAAGGCCGCCTCGCAGAAATCCAGAGTTTGACGAATAAATCGGGGGCCTTTAGATTTCTCGTATTGTCAAGATGTTACGGCTTCGCAGAATACCCGTGCGGAAGGAATGCCCTTTTGCAAGGGTTGTTGCGAGTGCTCCGACAAAAGCAGCCATGGATTTCGGCCTTAGGGAACGTCTGGTATAAGCTACTGATATTCAAGGATTTTTCTCTTGTGTCAGTAGGCCGTTCCTCTCGTACGCACAGTCCAAGCTGCACATTCTTGCCGCCAGAAGACCAAACCAGCAGTGGGCCTGAAACGGCCGCACGCTTTCGGAGGAAGGGAGTGCTGGGTCATGGGTGAGGTCGCTAAGGCGCTCATCAGCGCGGTGATCGGCGCGGCGGTCACGATCGGGGCCGCCTGGTTCGTCTGGGTCAACTACCAAAAGCCGTCCCTCGAGCTGGCACAGGAGGAGGCACGCCAAGCAGTTGCAGAGCGTGACCGGGAGCGGGCGGCACGCCAAGCGAGTGATCGGGCAATCTTCGAGATCCGCGAAAAATGGCAGACGGCGCGCTACCAGTTCCTGGCGCGCGTTAACGTGGCCATTGCCGATGCGACCAAGCCGCGCTCGGCGTGGGAGGGCCGGACACCACCCCAGCCTGAGTATCTGGCCCGACAGATCGTCGCCGAGCGGGACGCGCTCCGCGCGCAGGTAGTGGCAATCCGGGCCGATTTGGATGCTGTGTCCCAGAACCTCAATTCCGACATCGATGCGATCGCCACCCTGCTTGACCGACTCCCAGTCGACCAGAAGCGGCTACTCGAGCTGCTTGGCCGGCTCAACGTCAGCTGGCCGGCCAAGGCCAAGTTGATCGACGCGATAGCGCAGCGGACGATCCTGCAGCTCGGCTGCCCACAGTTGATGGCCGCGAACCCCTAGCACTTTGTTAAAGGGTTAAAGGGAAGAGGCGATTTCCGGACCATGGGGGCCTCGCGGCTCTGAGGAGAGGGGCGGGCACGACAGTTGAGCCGGCATCGCCCGAAATCGGAATGTTTCTCAGAAGGTGTCCGGCCCTAACGGCCTTTGGGAGAAGGGGGGGGCGCGCGACACCTAACGGCGGCCATCGTCCTAAATTCCTCAACTGGGACAGGCCGGTTCGGTCGTTAGCGTGAATTTGAGTCCGTCCTATGTCGTGACCCCATCAAGGGACGGATTTTCAGGTGCGGTACCCGCGTGAGCGTACCCGTCCCCCGCACCGTGGCCGGGCGAAGGCGCGCTCGCGCCGAAGCTGGCCGACCCCGATCGGTTTCGGCGCCGCCGCCGTGGTGTCGGCCACGGCGGCAAGCCCGAGCCCTGGATAAGGGCGAAGCTGGACGTATCTGCCAGGCGCGGTTAGCGGGTGGCGGAGCGGACAGGAAAGCGGTCGGGGTCGGGCGGCTAGCCCGGCCACGGTGCGGGGGCACCCGTCGAACGAGCCTTGCAATGCAAGGCGGTTGCCGCGGTAGCGGCATGGGTCGCCACTATTACCCCGTCGTTTCTGAGAAAAGACGGCGAGACGCCGTGT
>JBKKAU010000640.1:0-3511 GCA_046714475.1 Thermoanaerobaculia bacterium | reverse complement strand
AACCATCGCGCGGCACGATCCGGCTCTCCGTTCGCTCCTGCGGCGGCGGCAGCCGGGCATCCACGGCGATCAGCGCCGCGGCTTCTGCCCGCGCGAACCGCTGCGCCGGCAGCTCGTGCGTCGTCCCATGCACCCGCTGATCCGCCACCTCAAGGCACCACTCCAACAGCCAAGCGTTAAGCTCCTCGAGCCCGTCAAAGCGACGGCCCGCCAGGGCATTGCGCTTGACGTATTTGACGCCGCTCTCCACTTTTCCCTTCGTCTGCGCCCGGTAGTACCGGCACAGCCGGATCTCCACCCCGTAGAAGTCCATACGGTCCTTGAACTTGGCGTTCCACTCCACCCGACCCGACAACTCGTCCTTGGCCAACACGATCGTCCGCGGATTGTCGTAGAGGATCGTCTCCGTGCGCCCGCCAAAGTGCTCGAACGCCTGCGCATGGCCCTCCAGCAACGACACCAGCCCCTCCCGCCGGTACCCGCGCGCGAAGATCCGACGGCTGTTGTTCCGCGTCAACTACTTTGGCCGGTCGACGACAATTACTTTGGCCGGTCGCCGGCGGGTGAAGGAGCCGCGCCGGCGACCTCGGTGCGGTCCAGGTAGAAGGGCAGTGTGGTCGCGTGCCCATGAGTCACTTGTGCTTGGTGGAGAGCTTCGGCGCCCGCTCTGCCGGCGTCGGGAGCGCCCCGGGCGTGTGGCTCCGGTAGCTGGGTAAGTCGAACTCAAGGATGACGCAGTGGTGGACCAGGCGGTCGATGGCGGCCGCGGTGGTCATGGGGTTCTTGAAGATGCGCTCCCACTGGCTGAAGACCAGGTTGCTGGTGATGAGCAGCGAGCGTCGCTCGTAGCGTTCGGCCAGGAGGGTGAAGAGAACCTCGATCTCCTCGGGGGCCTGCTGGACGTAGCCGAGGTCATCCAGGATGAGCAGCTCGAAGCTGTCGAGCTTGCGTAGCGCTCTGGGGAGTTGGAAGTCGCGCTTGGCGATGAGCAGCTCCTGGACGAGCTTGAAGGTGGGCGTGAAGAACACGGAGTGGCCGGCCTCGATCAGAGCGTGTCCAATGGCACAGGCGGCGTGGCTCTTGCCGGTGCCTGGCAGCCCGAAGGCGAGGACGTTGACGGCTCGTTTTAGGAAGTCGCCACGGGCCAGCTCGCGGAGCTTGCCGGCCAGGATTTTGGGTAAGTGCTCCTGCTGGAAGGTGGCCAAGGTCTTGCCCGGCGGCAGCTTCGAAGCGTGCCTCAAGCGGTCGATGCGTCGCTTGTCGCGCTCCTGTCGTTCGAGCTCGAAGATGTCAACCAGCAGAGGCAGCAGCTCATCATGGCCGGCGGCGGTGAGGCGAGGGACGATCTCGCTGGCGGCAGTGGTGAGATTGAACGTGTCCAGGAGCTGCTCGAGCCGCGGCCCGGCAGCGCCAGCCTGGCCGTTCATCGCACACCTGCCAGCAGACGGTCGTAGGCCAGGAGATCGGGAGCAGGAAGGGTGAGTACCGGGACCGTGATGGACTTGGGGCAGACGAGGGCCTTGACGGCGGCATAGTCGAAGACGCCGCCAGCTTCGAGCAACTGAGCCAGAGCGCCCTCTACTTGGCTCTCCATGGTGCTTGCAGCCAGGTGCAGGATGCGGACGTACTCGACCTCGGCCCGATCCCCGCGCGCGGCTCTGAGGTGGTCGTAGGCGCGCCTGAAGATGATCGTGGGGAACAGCTCCTCGCGGAAGCGGTAGCGGGCGAAGGCGCCGGGCTTGCGCACCAGCGACCAGATGATGTGGCGGTAGTCGATGCGTGTCTCGCTCTCGCCGCGCAGGCGCGGCATCGTCTCGAGCTTCTGCCCGCGGTAGTAGACCTCGAGCCAGTCCGGATACTGCCGCACTTCGACCTCGTGTCCGATGAGGCGGGAAGGCACGGAGTACGAACGGCCACAGACGCGGATGGTGCTCCAGCGCCGCACGGTGGGGTAATAGGTGGTGTAGGTCGGCACGGCCGACGACGGTAAGGCACGCAGATGCTCGCGCTCCTTGTCGAGCTTCTCGGCCAAGAAGCGGTTGAAGTGGCGTTGGATCGCTTCGCTGGCGAAGACCTGGTACTGATCGAGGTCGTCGAAGTCTCGGCTGCCGCGCAGCGCCAAGGCTTGTGCGAGCTCCCTCTTGATCAGGTCATTGGCCCTCTCGGCAACGCCGTTTTCATGCGACTCTCCCGGCCGAATGCGCGTCGAGCGCAGGCCGTAGTGCTCGAGCACGCCACGGAAGCGCTCGGTCAGAGCCCGGCCGCCGCTTCTCTTGAGCTCGTGAGTCGCCGCCGACAGGTTGTCGTGGCGCAGGACCTCGGGAACTCCTCCAAGAGCCCACAGAGCGCCCTGGACGCCCTCTACCAAGGCCTCGAAGGTCTCGCCGAAGGCGATGCGCACCCAGCTCCAGCCGCTGAAGCTGAGCTTGAAGGTGAACAGCAGGTGAGCCAGCGGCTGGCCGGCCAGAGTGACGCCCAGGTCCGAGGCGTGCGTGAAGTCCACCACTGCCTCGCGTCCCGGCGGGTGGACCTGCGGAAAGATCACCTGGCGCGCCGGCCCGCGCAGAGCCTTCCAGTCGCGGATGCGCCGCTGCAGAGTCCGCAACTGCCCCGGCGAGAAGCGCCCGGGATGGCGCTCCTGTAACTCCTCGAAGAGCCGGGCCGCCTCAAACACCCCCTCCTCGTCCTTCTCAAGCAGCGGCACCACCTCCGCCTCCCAGATGCCGGCGAAAGGATCGTGGCGAGTCCGCCATGACCTTGGGGCTGCCGCCCTCTGCGAGGGCAGCAGCCCCCCCACCCGCCATCTGCGAGCCGACCGTACTGACATCCCGGCGCTGGCCGCTGCCCCTTCCTGTGTCTTGCCTTCCATGAGCTTGTACCTCAGCAGCTTGACCTGCCCGTCTGTGACCATCCGCCCCCCTCTCAGGAGGGCACTCTTCCACAGCGCGGCAGGGCTGCCGGCGACCGGCCAAAGTAATTGTCGTCGACCGGCCAAAGTAATTGTCGCGGGTCATCCGGCGCTGTTTACGGAGCTTCTGGCGGCTCTCCGTTCCCCTGAAACATGCGCCTGGCACCCTCTGCTCGACATCAAGGAAGTTCGAGCCCCAACGCGGAACGATGCGCTGGAAGGAAAGCCCTCCGGCCGAAACCGGAGGGGTGCGACGGGCGGCCTAGCAGAGGCACGACCCGCCAGTGCAGAAGCCCTGCTGTGGCTGGGGTGCCCCTCCCCCCCTAGTGGGACAGCAGTACGAAATGTAGAGGTCGGTCACGCCGCCAGCCACCGGGGCTAGTTCCAATGCTGTTCACTTAACCACCTGGACACCGATTTGGCTTCGAGGTGGGCGGGTTCTCTTGGCCCGGCTGCGGGTTGGAAATTTGCTGACCTTGCGCTTGCCGGCGCGTGGTTTGTGGCGCCCTCGACTGGAGACGACTCGGCCTTCGAGGATTTCAGTCAGCACAGCCTCATGAAGTTTTGAGGCAGGCGGAGGGGGGAAATGAACGCACGGTCATG
>JBKKAU010000639.1:0-7758 GCA_046714475.1 Thermoanaerobaculia bacterium | reverse complement strand
CCACTCTGGAACTTCGAACGACTTGACACGTTGCGTTGCAAGCTCCTCCAGCGAGCCGGCCGATTCACCCGTCCTCAAGGGCGACTCACACTGACGCTGAACGCCAACAAGGCTGTTCGGCATGATTTATTGCATTACAGATGTGCTCTTGAGGAAGCCGCCTGAACCCCAGAAGACTAAATTTTTTTGCAACAACCGGGTGTAGTCCGCATATGAATGAGGCTCGAGGAGGCAAGAACGCCGCGAATGAGATGCGATCACCCTGCCGCAAAGGGGCGTCTATGGACCCGAGAGGATAGAAAGACTACCGGAAGACTTTCACAAGCGGGATCACGAGCCCGGGTATCAGCGGCGTCTCCAGGACATCCCCCGCAGCCGCCGAAAGCTCGCGGATGAGGACGAACCGATCGCCATCTCTCCGATAGATCCGGGCCGTCTCGCGGTCCGGGTCGAACATCCAGTGCTCGAGAACGCCCGCCCGCTCATAGAGGCGGAGCTTGCGGGTCTCATCCACCTTGCGCGTGCTCTCGGAGAGGATCTCGATAACCAGATCAGGTGCGCCTTTGGCGTCCTTGCCAGTCAGGATCTCGGCGCGCGCGTTCGACGTGAACAGCAGGTCGGGCTGGACTACGTCGTGGATTGAGAGAACCACGTCGAAGGGGGCTGGTAAGAGCTCGCCCACTGGATGATCCCGTAGGAAACCACCCACGTCGATACTCAGATTCAAGACGGCACGCTGATGCTTCCGGGAAGGGGCCGGCGACACGAAGTGCTCTCCGTCGATCAGCTCGTGACGGAGGCCGTCCTCCGGGAAGAGGAGATAGTCCTCGTAAGTGAGCTTGTGGGGGATCGAGTCGCGGATCGCCATGACGGCTCCTTCTCAGCCCTTAGCGGACATCGTAGCACAGGCGTTCTTTTCCCCTTATAGACTCCAAGAGGTTACCACTTCCGGAGTCAGCGGACTACTGGATGTATCCCAGGGACCGGAGCTGCCGCAGCTGCTCGGGGGTGAGCGCCACCTCCCCCGCCTTGCGGAAGCGACCGGCCAGGGCGGTGTGGGCGCGCCATTGCAGCAGCAGCATCCGCCGGTAGCGCTCCACGAGCTCAGGGTGGCGGTCGTTGACCGCGCGCAGCGCGAAGGGGTCCGCCCGGAGGTCGTAGAGCAGCAGCCGGGGCGCGTCGGGGAAGTAGGGATGGAACGCGCCCCAGCGCCCGCCCGCGGGGACGGCGTGGCGGCCCCTGACGGCGCCGGGTCCCTGCGGGTGCGGCCCGATCTCCAGCGAGGCTCCCCAGCGGCCATCGACGACCTCCAGGTTGCCGACCATCTCGCCGCGCTCGTCGACCCGGAACTCGTCGAGGATGACCGGCCGCGGCTTCGCCTCGCGGCCGAGCAGCAGCGGCGCCAGCGACTGCCCCTGGAGGACCTCCGGCCGCGGCAGCTCCAGGAGGTCGAGCAGCGTCGGCAGGACGTCGATCATCGACACCGGCGGGTCGATCCGCCGCCCGCCGGCGATGCGGCCGGGCCAGACGAAGATCAGCGGCACGCGCGTGCTGTAGGAGTCGAAGAGCGCCCCCTGCCACGGCTCCGGCTGCGGCTCGACGAGCCCGCGGCCGAACCGGGCGAAGGTCCCGGCCGGATGGCCATGGTCGGCGGCGATGATGAGCAGCGTGTCCTCCCACTCCCCTTCCCGTTTGAGCCGCTCGACCAGCCGGCCGAGCTGGTGGTCCTGGTGCGCCATGGTCTCGTCGTAGAGGCCGCGGCGCAGGGTGAAGTAGGCCCGGCGGTCGATCCCGGCGCGCTCGAGGCCGATGTCGTAGAGCCCGGCGATGCTCGTGGTGCCGAAGGCCGGCGCGCTGGCCTCGCCGACCTGCCGCTCCCAGACCTGGAGCTGCGCTCTCGCCTCCGGTGAGACGAAGAGACCGGCGAACGGCTGCACCGGCTCGTTGGGCTCGTGTACGTCGGTCGTCTGGAAGTGGACCCAGTAGGGCTCGGCCGGGGAGCGCTCGCGGAAGTCCCAGAACCGCGCGTGCAGGTCCACCGAAGAGGTCGAGGGATGCGGCGTCTCCTCGTCCCACATCCAGTCGACGCCGCGTTCGAGCCCGATCACGCGTCCGGCATTGGGGTTGGAGGTGAAGACCGCCGTCTGGTAGCCGGCGCGCCGCAGGTGCTCGGCCATGGGGGTCGCCTTGACCGGGACCGGCGTCGAGTGCACGCCGCGCCGCAGGCCGCCGAGCACGCTGTGGTGCAGCGAGGTCATGAAGGAGGCGGTGGAGGGCTGGGTCCAGGTCGAGTTGGAGTAGGCGCGCTCGAAGACCACCCCCTCCGCGGCGAGCCGCTCGAGAAACGGCGTGGTGCGGCGGTTGTAGCCGTAGACGCTCATCAGGTCGGCACCGCCGCCGTCAATGACGTAGAAGATGACGTTGGGCCGCCGTCTGCGATCGGCGCGGGCGGTTCTCTCCCTCCCCGAAACGATCGGCGAGCCCCAGAGGGCCACGGCGCCCGGCCTCCCGCTCTCCGCCTCCAGCGTCAGCTCGACGGTCGAGCCGCCCCACTCCGAGAGGTCGACCGACCTCTGTCCCCAGACCTCCGCATCCTGAACCGTCTCCGAAAGCAGGGTCTTGCGCTCCCCGCCACCGGCGCGGGCGGTGACCCGGTAGGTCACCCACTCGTCTCCGGCGATCGCGAGACCGAGGTCCAGGCGTGCCCCGGCGGGCGCCCGCACGCGCCAGGAGAGGGCCGCGGGGGTGTGCGCGAACAGGGTGTGGCGGGTGACGCCCGCGCGCGTCACGGACCGTACACCCTGCCGGTCGAGGTACTCCGCGCCGCGGGGGACGAGCGAGATCGAGAGGATGTCGAGACCGGCGGCCGCCGGCGCCCCGACGAAGACCCCCAGGGTGCGGAGCGTCTCCCGCCGCGGCGTCCCCTCCCGCGGTTGCAGCGGGATGGCATAGGTCTGGACGGAGCCGTCGGAGAAGACCGGCGGCGCCGTGGCTCCGCCGAGGAAAAACACCAGCTCGCCCGGCACCGCGCCCGGCTCGTCGAGGTTGTAGGAGACCGTGATGCCCCCGAGCCGGTCCCGCGAGCGGGCGCGTACCAGGACCGTCTCCCAGTCATCGAACCGCAGCCCCCCCAGATCGACGGCGATGCCTCCGACCAGGAGCGGACCCGTGGTGGGCGCCGGCGAGAGCGCCAGGCGTACGCCGTCCGCGGCCGGCTGGAGGTCCACGGCGGCGAGGCGCGGCGCGTCGGCCGCCGAGACCATCCGCCACTCGGGCCGCGGCGCGTCGAAGCGCCAGACGCGCGCCTGCCGCGCCGAGGCCGGCGCCTCCGCGCTCCGGACTTCGGCCTCCGCGAGACGGTCCGCGAGGTGCAGGACCGGGCCGCCAGGCAGCCCCTCCTCGCTGGTACATCCCGCGAGGAACACCAGGAGGAACCCGTACCGAAGCCGGCGCATCCCGACAAAGTAGCAGAAAAGCCACCGCCGGGAGCGGGGCCGCGGGCGTGTCCCGTACAGGTCTTGCGCAGCACCACGAATAGAGAGGCCATCCCGGCCCACCGGTGTCCGGATTCCCGGGTCGTCGTAGCCCTCGAGGCCCGAGATGGCGGACAGATGATCTCCTCTGACCTTCTTTTCAAGACCCTGGCCGGTCTGCTCCGCCAGCGCGCCGCCGAGCGGCCGGAGCGCGAGGCCTTCCTCTTCCTCGCGGACGGAGAGCGGGAGGAGGCGCGGCTCACGTACGGGGAGCTGGACCGGCGCGCACGGGTGATCGCCCTCGCCCTGCGCGAGAGCCTCGAGCCCGGCGACCGGGCGCTGCTCCTCTATCCGCCCGGTCTCGATTTCATCGCCGCCTTCTTCGGCTGCCTCTACGCCGGGGTGGGGGCGGTGCCCGCCTATCCGCCCCGGCCCAACGACCGGTCGCGGGACCGGCTGCGGGCGATCGCCCGCGACGCCGAGCCGCGGGCGGCGCTGGCGACGTCCTCCATCCCGCAGGTGCCGGAGCTGGGAGCGTTGCGCTGGATCGCCACGGACCTCCTGGAAGGGGCGGGCGAGGCGGACCTGGACGAGCCGGACCCGGAGTCGCTCGCCTTCCTCCAGTACACCTCGGGCTCGACCGCCACCCCGAAGGGGGTCATGGTCACCCACGCCAACCTGCTCCACAACGAGCGGATGATCGGCGAAGCCTTCGGGGTAAACGAGGATTCGGTGGTGGTGGGCTGGCTGCCGCTCTACCACGACATGGGGCTGATCGGGAACGTGCTGCAGCCGCTCCATGCCGGGGCGCGGTGCGTGTTGATGTCGCCGGTCGCCTTCCTGCAGCGGCCACGGCGTTGGCTGGAGGCGATCGGACGCTACCGGGGCACGACCTCGGGAGGGCCGAACTTCGCCTACGAGCTGTGCGTCTCCAAGGTCCCGCCCGGGCAGCGGGAGGGGCTCGACCTCTCCTCCTGGCGGGTGGCCTTCAACGGCGCCGAGCCGGTGCGCGCCGGCACCCTGGAGCGCTTCACCGAGGCGTTCGCCCCCCACGGTTTCCGGCGCGAGGCCTTCTATCCCTGCTACGGCCTGGCCGAGGCGACGCTGTTCGTATCCGGCGGTAACCGCGGGCGATCGCCGCGGATCGCGGGGGAGCGGCCTGTCGTGAGCTGCGGCCATGCCTGGGATCAGCGGCTCGCCATCGTGGACCCCGAGACCGCAGCCGAGCTGCCGCCGGGCCGCGTGGGAGAGATCTGGGTCTCCGGACCGAGCGTCGCCCGGGGCTACTGGCGCAACCCGGAGGCGACGGAGCGGGACTTCCGCGCGCGGCTCGCTTCGGGCGAAGGCCCCTTCCTGCGCACCGGCGACCTCGGCTTCCTGCACCCGCCGGACAACGGCGAGCTGTTCGTCACCGGCCGGATCAAGGACCTCATCATCATCCGAGGAAGGAACCACTACCCGCACGACCTCGAGCTGACGGCCGAGCGCAGCCACCCGGACCTGCGGCCCGGCGGCGGCGCGGCCTTCGCCGTGGAGAGGGACGGCGAGGAGCGGCTGGTCGTCGTCCAGGAGGTGGAGCGGCACCGCCGCGCGGGCTTCGAGGAGCTGGCCGAGGCGGTGCGCCGGGCGGTGGCCGAGGAGCACGAGGTGCAGGTGCACGAGGTGGCGCTCGTGCGGGCGGGCACCGTGCCCAAGACGTCGAGCGGCAAGGTCCAGCGCCGTCTCTGCCGGGAGCGCTATCTGGCCGGGGAGATGGAGTTGCTGGGGCGGAGCGCGCTGGCGGGAGCCGCATCGTCCGGCTCCCTCATCACCCGCGACGCCCTGCTGGCGCTGGAGCCTGGGGAGAGGCAGGCGGCGCTCGACCTGTCCCTCCGCGAGCGCGCGGCGGCGGTCCTGGGCGTGCCGGAGATCGACCCACGGCGGCCATTGACCGGGTTCGGGCTCGATTCGCTGGCCGCCGTGGAGATCAAGGGGAGCGTCGAGGCGGCGCTCGGCGTGCCTCTCTCCCTGGCCGAGCTTCTCGAAGGGGCGAGCACGGCGGAGATCGCGGCGCGGCTCCTGGAAAGTCTCTCTGTAGGGGCGGGTCTTGCCCCCGCCCGGGAGGGGATAAACCCCTCCCCTACATCAATAAAGCCCAGGCAGGAGGACGGCGACCTGCCGCTTTCGTACGGCCAGAAGGCGCTCTGGTTCCTGCACCGCCTCGCTCCGGAGGGGGGCGCCTACAACATCGTGATCGCGGCGCGCGCCCGCGCCGGACTGGACCCGCAGACCCTGCGGCTCTCGCTGGAGGCGCTGGCGCTCCGCCACCCGGCGCTGCGCTCGGTCTTCCCCGTTCCGGAAGGGAGCGAGGAGCCGGTCCGGCGGGTGCTGGAGAGACCGGAGATCGATTTCCAGGAAGAGGCCGGGGAGTGGAGTGAGGCGCGGCTGGCGGAGGAGGCCTACCGCCCGTTCTCCCTCGAGCACGGGCCGCTGGTGCGGGTGCGCGTCTTCAACGACGTGCTGCTGCTCGTCGTCCACCACATCGCCGCCGACTTCGCCTCGTTCGCCGTGGCGGCGGGGGAGCTGGCGGGCGGCGTCGAGACGCCGCTCCAGACCTCCTACACCGACTTCGTGCGCTGGCAGGCGGAGATGCTCGCGGGCTCGCGCGGCGAGCGTCTCCTGGACTTCTGGCGGCAAGCCCTGGACGGCGTGCCCGACCTCGACCTGCCCACCGACCGGCCGCGGCCGCCGGTCCAGACCTGGCGCGGCGGCGCCCGGGCCATGGAGCTGCCGGAAGGCGTCCAGGCGCTGGCGGCGGAGCGGGGCGCCACCCTGTTCGCGACACTGCTCGCCGCCTTCCAGGCGCAGCTCGGCCGCGTCTCCGGCCAGCGGGACCTGACGGTCGGCTCCCCCACCTCCGGGCGCAGCCTGCCGGAGCTGGCCCCCCTCATGGGCTACTTCGTCAATCCGGTGGTCCTGCGGGCCGACCTGTCGGGCGACCCCGCGTTCGGCGAGCTGCTGGAGCGGACGCGGCGGACGGCCCTCGCCGGTCTGGAGCACGGCGACTTCCCCTTCGCGCTCCTCGCCGAGCGGCTGCGGCCGGCGCACGACGCGGCGCGCCCGCCCCTCTTCCAGGTGATGTTCCTGCTGCAGAGGCCGCGCCCCGGCGACGATCCGGGGCTCGCCACCTTCGCGCTCGGCGAAGCGGGAGGACGAATCGACCTGGGCGGTCTGGAGCTGGAGTCGATGCGGCTCGAGGAGCGGCGGGCGCAGCTCGACCTCACGCTGCGCGTCGCCGAGGAGGCGGGCGGCCGCCTGCGCGCGTCGCTCGAATACAACGCCAACCTCTTCGACGGCGCGACCGCCGAGCGGATGCTGGGTCACTTCCGGACGCTGCTCGCCGGGGCGGTCGCCGATCCGGCCTGTCCGTTCTCGCGCCTGCCGCTGCTGACCCCGGCCGAGCGCCGGCAGCTCCTGGACTGGAACGCGACCGAGCCCCTTCCGCCGGCCGGCACGCTCCATGAGCTCTTCGAGGAGCAGGCCGCGCGGACGCCTCAGGCAGAGGCGCTGGTCGACGGCCCGCTGCGGACGACCTACGAGGAGCTGAACCGCCGCGCCAACCGGCTCGCCGGCCACCTGCGGACCCTGGGCGTGGGGCCGGAGGTCCGCGTCGAGGTCCGTCTGGAGAGGACGACGGAGCTGGTCGTATCGCTGCTCGCCGTGCTCAAGGCGGGCGGGGCCTATGTGCCGCTCGATCCGGCTTATCCGCCGGACCGGTTGGAGATGATGCTGCAGGACTCGGGCGCGCGGGTTCTGGTGGCGCAGGGCCCTCACCCTCCGCTCAAAGGTCCAGGGGTAGCTCGCGTAAACCTTCCCCTCTGTCATCCTGAGCGCAGCGAAGGACCTGGGGGTGGAAAGCTCCCCGCCCAGGTTCTTCGCTGCGCTCAGAATGACACGGGGGACGACCTCGCGGATGTGGACCTTCCGCCCCTGGAGGACAACCTCCCGCCCTTGGCCAGCCCCCAAAACCTCGCCTACCTCATCTACACCTCGGGATCGACCGGACGGCCCAAGGCGGTGGCGATCGAGCACCGGAGCGCCGCGGCGCTGGCGCAGTGGGCGCGCCGTGTCTTCACGCCGGAGGAGCTGGCGGGAGTCCTCGCCTCGACCTCCGCCGCCTTCGACCTCTCGGTCTTCGAGCTGCTCGTGCCGCTCTGCTGGGGCGGCCGGGTGATCCTCGCCGGCAACGTGCTGGAGCTGCCGCGGCTGCCGGCGGCGGACGAGGTGACGCTGGTCAACACGGTCC